>NZ_WWCX01000049.1:0-51610 GCF_009857655.1 Duganella vulcania | reverse complement strand
CGCCGCCGGGGCAGGCGCTGCAGGCCATGATGCAGGCCTACCTGTCGCCGCAGCACATCGGCGCCATCGAGACCGGCTGCCCGGTCTCCGCGCTGGGTTCGGAAATGCCGCGCCAGGCGCCGGAGGTGCGGCGCGCCGCGACCATCCACATCAAGGAAATGATCGACCTGTTCGCCCGCCAGATGCCGGACTGGGGCCAGCCACAGGCGCACGAGCGGGCGATGGCGCTGGTGTGCTCGCTGATCGGCACCACCATGGTGGCGCGCGCGGTGGACGATCCCAAGCTGTCGGCGGCGCTGTGCGCAGCCACCCTGAACCAACTCACCCCGAAGGCCGGCTGAAGCAGTAGGCGGCTTTTTTTTGCATTAAAATATGATGATCATCATATTCACTTGAAGGGAAACACCATGAGCAGCAAGATCGCATTGGTCACCGGCGCCTCGTCCGGCATAGGGGCCGCCACGGCGAAGCGGCTGGTCGAGGCCGGTTTCAAGGTGTACGGCACCAGCCGCCGTGGCGCGCAGTCGGCGCGGCAGGGCTACGAGATGCTGGCGCTGGACGTCACCAGTGACGCCTCGGTGCAGGCCGCCGTCGCCCAGGTCATCGGGCGCGAAGGGCGCATCGACCTGCTGGTCAACAACGCCGGGGTTGGCGTGGCGCCGGCCGGCGCAGAGGAAAGCTCGATCGAGCAGGCCAAGGCCATCTTCGACACCAACTTCTTCGGCCTGGTGCGCATGACGCGCGCCGTGCTGCCGCACATGCGGGCGCAGCGCGCCGGGCGCATCGTCAACATCGGCTCGGTGCTGGGCTTCCTGCCGATGCCGTACGGCGCGCTGTACGCCGCCACCAAGCACGCGGTCGAAGGCTACACCGAATCGCTGGACCACGAGCTGCGCAACTGGGGCATCCGCGCCGTCGTCATCGAGCCCGCCTACACCAGCACCCCGTTCGACGCCAACATGCTGCCGCCGGACGCCAAGCTCGACGCCTACAGCGACGTGCGTACCGCCGTGACGCAGCGCGTGAACGAAGTCATGGCGACCGCGGAAGGGCCGGACGTGGTGGCGGCGACGGTATTGAAAGCGGCGCTGGCCCGCGCGCCGAAACTGCGTTACACCTCCGGTACACTGGCTGGACGCCTGCGCCTGCTGCGCACCTTCGCGCCGGCCGGCGTGATGGACGCGGGCATGCGCAAGGACCTGCGGCTGGCATAAGACCACAACGACAAGAAGGCAATCATGAAAGCACTCATCCTCAAGCAGTATGGCAAGCCCGGCGTGGTCGAATTCGCCGACATTCCCCGTCCCGCGATCAAGCCGGACGAAATCCTGGTGCAGGTCCACGCGGCCGGCCTCAATCCCATCGACTACATGATCCCCAAGGGCGATTTCAAGCCCATCCTGAAATTCCAGCTGCCGGCCACGCTGGGCAGCGACGTGGCGGGCATCGTGGTGGAGGCGGGCAGCCGCGTGCAGCGGTTCAAGGTGGGGGACGAGGTTTACGCCAGCGTGTTCGACCTGGGCATCGGCACGCTGGCCGAATATGCCGCCGTCCCCGAACATGCCGCCGCGCTGAAGCCGGCCAACCTCAGCTTCGTGCAGGCCGCGTCGGTCCCGATGGTGGGGCTGACGTCATGGCAGGCGCTCAAGGAAAGGCTGCGGCTGCGGCCCGGACAGAAAGTGTTCATTCCGGCGGGCTCCGGCGGCATCGGCACGTTCGCGATCCAGCTGGCCAAGCAGATCGGCGCCACGGTGGGTACGACCACCAGCGGCGGCAATGTCGAACTGGTGCGCGGCCTGGGTGCGGACGAAGTGGTCGACTACACGAAGCAGGAAGCCGGGCAAGTGCTGAAAGGCTACGATGCCGTGCTGGGCACGACGCGCGGCGACGGGCTGGAGAAGGCCATCGGCATCCTGAAGCCGGCCAGCGCGGTGGTCTCGTTGATTGGTCCGCCGGACGCCGCCTTCGCCCGCGCGCGCGGCATGAACTTCCTGATGCGGTTCGTGTTCGGCCTGTTGAGCCGCAAGATCATCCGCCTGACCGCCAGGCACCGCGCCACCTACTCGTTCCTGTTCATGCGCCCGGACGGCAAGCAGCTCGGCGAGATCACGCAGCTCATCGAGGCCGGGCGCATTCGTCCGGTGATCGACAAGGTGTTCCCGTTCACGCAAGCCAAGGACGGCCTGGCCTATCTGGAAAAAGGCCGCGCCAAGGGCAAGGTGGTGGTGCAATTGGTGGACGCCTGAGCCGCCGTCATGCCTTGACCGCTGCGCCCGCTTGCGCCAGACTCCCGCTCACTCGACAACAACGTGAAGGGCGGAAATGAAGCATATCGTTATGTTCAACAAGTTTCATGCAGGCGCGTGGCTGACGGCGGCGCTGCTGGGCGCCTGCCTCGGCGGCCAGGTGCACGCCGCGCCTGTGGTGTCGGCCGCCACACCGCTGGTGATCGGCGAAAGCTTCAACATCGAATCGAAGGTGCTGGGCGAGACGCGGCACATCAACGTCTACATGTCGCGCGGCTACGCCTTGCCGGCCGACGCGCCGCTGCCCGTGCTGTACATGCCGGACGGCGGCCTGCGCGAAGACTTCCTGCACATCGCCGGGCTGTTGCAGGTATCGGTCGACAACGGCACCATGCGCCCGTTCATGCTGGTCGGCATCGAGAACACCCAGCGCCGCTGCGACATGACCGGCCCGACCGACAACGCCGAAGACAAGAAGATCGCCCCGGTGGTAGGCGGCGCCGCGCAGTTCCGGCGCTTCATCCGCGAAGAGCTGATGCCGGCGGTGAAGCAGCGTTACCGCACCACGGGTGAGACCGCCTTGATCGGCGAATCGCTGGCCGGCCTGTTCGTGGTTGAAACCTTCCTGCGCGAACCGCAGCTGTTCGATCACTACATCGCGATCGACCCCAGCCTGTGGTGGAACGACGGCAAGCTGCTGACCGAAGCGCCGTCTCTGCTGGAACAGCGCGCGGCCAAACCGCAGACCTTGTATTTCGCCAGCAGCGGCACAGCTGGCATGGACAAGGGCAGCGCGCAATTGTCGACGCTGTTGACCACCCGCGCGCCGCAAGGCTTGCGCTGGCACTACCAGCCGCTGCCCGCCGAAACCCACGCAACGATCTACCAGCCCGCCGCCCTGCAAGCATTCCGCACAATGTTCAAGCCACCAAATTAAATTGGGGTCAAGTCTGACATTCGGACACGGGCTCTGCCGTAGACGCACGTCTACGGCAGAGCCCGTGTCCGAATGTCAGACTTGACCCCAGTGGTTTGGTAGAGCTCGTGTCCGAATGCCAGACTTGACCCCAATGTTTTTAGTTGGCGCCGGCGGCTAGTTGCAATTGCACGGTGGCGGTGGCCAGGTCGGCCTTTGCTTGCAGATAGGCCTGGTAGACTTCGTCGGCGGAGCGTTGCGCGGTCAGCAGTTCCAGCAGCGAGGCCGCGCCTTTTTTATACGACAGGCGCATGCCTTCCACGACCTTGTCCGACTGCGTCAACACCGAGTCCCGATAGCGCTGCTCGTTGGCCTGCGCCGCGCGGTACTGCGCGTACAGGCGCCGCACGTCGATCTGCGCCTTCAGCTCGGCCGAGCGCAGCGCCAGCGTGGCCTGCGTGACCGCCGATTGCGCCTGCAAGACCTCGCCACGCTGCGTGCGCGACAGCGGAATCGGCACCGACACCGTCAACCCCAGGCTCAGCGAACGCTGCGTCGGCGAATTGGTCACCGTGCCGCCCGCGTCGGTCAGCGCATGCACCGACGGCGTGTTCTTCAAGCTGACGTTGACCACCGGATCGACCCAGCGATTGGCCTGCGCCAGATCGGCCGAGGCACGCGCCGCATCCAGCGCTGCGCGCGCGATGCGGATGTCGTCGCGTCCGTCCTGCGCTTGCCGCACCAGCTGCTCCACATCATCCAGCCCGTTGACGGCGGGCGTATCGCAAGCCAGCTCCGCGCTGCCGAACACCTCGCTGTAGCGCCGACCCAACGGAATCGACAGCGACTCGGCCGCCGCCAGCACCTGCGCCCGCGCCGACACCACATCCGCCTCGAACCGGTCGCGCTCCACCTGCGACTGCGACAACTCCAGTCCGCCGATATCGCCGACCTTGCGCCGCACGGTGTTGGCCTTGACGATATCGTCCAGCGCCCGCAGCGTCGCCTCCTGCCGCACCAGCGCCTGACGCGCGCGGCACGATTCCGTGTAGGCCGCCACCGCATCGGCATACAGCTGGCGGCGGCCGCCATCCAGCGTCGCCTCGCCGACCTTGACCGCCGCCTGCGCCGCGCGGATGCGCTGGCCGCGCTTGCCGGCTGTCTCGATGGTCACCGCCACGCCTATGGTGGTGGCGGTCGGCGCGTTCGGCTTGTTCGCCGCATTCAATTCCCTGGAATCGATGCCGGCCGTGAGCACCGGATCGGGCCGCACGCCGGCCACCGACACGCCGGCCTGTGCGCTGCTCACATTCTCGCGCTGCACCTGCAAATCCAGGCTGTTCTGGGCCGCAGCCGTCGCGTACTCGCGCAACGTCACCTGGCCGGCAGCGGGCAGGGCGACGCACAGCGCCAGCAGCGCGCACAAGGGGTTGAGTTTAAATGTCATGGATTTGCTCCGCTTGCACCAGGCCGTCCTCGGCCTGCTTGGGTTTGTTCTCGAAATAGCGTTCGACCAGGTAGTACAGCGCCGGCAGCCATACCAAGGTCAGCCCGGTGGCCGTGACCAGCCCGCCGACCACGACGGTCGCCAGCGGCCGCTGCACGTCGCTGCCCAGGCCGTGCGCCAGCGCGGCCGGCAGCAGGCCCAGCGCGGCCACGCTGGCCGTCATCAGCACCGGGCGGAAGCGGCTGTAGGCGCCTTGCAGCACGGCGTCCTTCAGCGTCAGCCCGCCCTCGGCGCGCAGCTGGTTCAGGTTGGACACCATCAAAATGCCGTCCATCACCGCCACCCCGAACAGGGCGATGAAGCCGACCGCGCTCGACACATTGAGCGTCATGCCGCGCAGATGCAGCGCCACCAGCCCGCCCAACGCGCCCAGCGGCACCGCCGCCAGGATCATGGCCGGCTGCCGCAAATTCTTGAACTGCGCGAACAGCAGCACGAACATCAGCGCCACCACCATCGGCATGATCAGCGCCAGACGCGCCTGCGCCCGCTGCTGGTTCTCGAACTGCCCGCCCCAGGCCAGCTGCACGCGGCCGTGGTCGTAGCGCACCTTGGCCTCGATCTGCGCCTTGGCGTCGTCCAGGAAGGACGCCAAATCGCGCCCGCGCAGGTCCAGCCGCACCGTCAGGTGACGCTTGCCCATCTCGCGCGTGATGGTGCTCTCGCCGTCGTCCAGCCGTATCGTCGCCACCTGCGCCAGCGGGATGCGCGCCCCCGTGGCCGAGGTCAGCAGCAAATCGCCGATGGTGTCGGGATTGCTGCGCGACGCATCGGTGAAGCGCACGCCGATGTCGTACTGCCGGTCGTCGATGAACACCTGCGACACCGGCTTGCCGCCAATGCCCGTGCCGATCAGGTCGGCCACGTCGGCGGCGTTGATGCCGTAGCGCGCGGCGGCGGCCCGGTCCACCTCGATGCGTACCTGCGGCAGCGGCGGTTCCTGGTCGATGATCACGCTCTCCGCGCCCGGCACGGCGGCCAGCGTGCGCTCGACGTCGGCCGCGATGCGGCGCGTCTCCTTGAAGTCGTTGCCGTAGATTTTCACCACCAGGTCGCTGTGCGCGCCGGCCAGCTTGTCGAGCACACCGTCGATCATCGGCTGCGTGAAGCCCACCCGCGTGCCTGGCAGCCTGGCGAAGCGCTGGCCCATCTTGACGATCAGCTCCTGCTTGCTCAGGCCGGACTTCCACGTGTCGTACGGATGCAAGGTCACGCTGACCTCGATGTGCGACGGCGTCCACGGATCGGTGCCCTCGTCGTTGCGGCCCAGCTGGGTGACGATGGTGGCCACCTCCGGGAACTCCAGCGCAGCGCTGCGCAGGCTGTCCGACATCTCGGCCGCCTTCTCCAGCGAGATTCCCGGCGGCAGCGTCACCTGCAGCCAGATCGAGCCCTCGTCCAGATACGGCAGGAAGTCGCGGCCGATGGTGCCGCCCAGCGCGCACACGGCGGCGAAGGCCAGCGCGAACGCCGCCAGCGTCACGCGCGACTGGCCCACCACGGCCGCCAGAAACGGCTCGTACAACTGCTTGGCCTTGACCAGCACCGGATTGTTGAACACCTTGCGCGGCTTGCGGTACGCCTGGTAGGCCAGCCCCGGTATCAAGGTCAGCGACACCACCAGCGCGCCCAGCAACGCGAAGCCGATCGCGAACGCCATCGGCGAGAACAGCTTGTACTCGATGCGCTGGAAGGTGAACAGCGGCAGGTAGGCGGTGATGATGACGATCATGCCGAAGAAGATAGGCTTGGTCACCTGCAGCGTGGCCTTCATCACATCGCGGGCGCGCAGCGCGGCGCCGTGGTTCTCCTCATACTTGCGCAGGATGTTTTCCATCACCACGATGGCGCCGTCGACCACGATGCCAAAGTCGATCGCCCCCAGCGACAGCAGGTTGGCCGGAATATGGAAGTGATGCATGAAGATGAACGCCGTCAGCAGCGCCATCGGAATCGTCACCGCGACGATGGCCGCCGCGCGCGGGCTGCCCAGGAACAGCACCAGCACCACCGTCACCAGCAGCATGCCCTCGACCAGCGTCTTGCCGATGGTGTGTAGCGTGGCGTCCACCAGCCCGGTGCGGTCCAGGTAGGGCACGATCTTCACGTCCTTGGGCAGTACATGATCGTTCAGGTCCTGCACGGCCGCATGTACATCCTTGAGCACCAGCGACGGGTTCTCGCCCTTGAGCAGCAGCACGATACCCTCGACCGCGTCCGGATTGTTGTTCTTGCCCAGGATGCCATGACGCTCCTTGCTGCCCAGCCGCACCTCGCCCAGGTCCTTGACCAGCACCGGCACGCCATTCTTCTGCGTGACCACTACATTGCCCAGGTCGTCCAGGTTGTGGATCAGGCCGACGCCGCGCACCACGAAGCCCTGCTGGCCGCGATTGAGAATGCTGCCGCCGGCACTGGCGTTGTTGGCGTTGACGGCGTCGGTGACCTGCTTGAGCGACAGGTTGTACTTGCTCAGCTTGGCCGGATCGAACTCCAGCAGGAACTGCGTGGTCAGCCCGCCGAAATTGCCGACGTCGGCGATGCCGGCCACTTGCTTGAGGCGCGGGATCACGGTCCAGAACTGCAGCTCGGACAGTTCGCGCAGCGAGCGCGTCTTCGATTCCAGCGTGTAGCGGTAAATCTCGCCGATGGGCGAGGTCAGCGGATCGAGCCCCGGTTGGGCGCCGTAGGGCAGGGTCACGCTGGCGATGCGTTCCTGCAAACGCTGGCGCGACCAGTAATCCTCGACACCGTCGCGGAACACCACGGTGATCAGCGACAGGCCGAAGGTGCTCTTCGAGCGCATCACATGCATGCCGGGCGTGCCCATGATCTCGCGTTCCAGCGGAATGGTGATCTGCGATTCGACTTCCTCCGCCGCGAGGCCGGGCACCTGCGTGACCACCTGTGAACTGGTGTCGGCGATATCGGGATAGGCTTCCAGCGGCAGCTGCTGCCAGCAGAACACGCCGTACAGCGCGACCAGCACGAACACCAGCCAGGCGATGCCGCGCCGCTGGAAACTGATGGCAACCAGGCGATCAATCATTTAGTAGCACTCCTTCCTTGGCGACGATGCGGGTGCCGGCTTTCAGGCCGGAGACAATCTCCACCAGCTCGCCGTTGTGCACGCCGGTGGCGACGGTGCGCGCCTCGAAGGTCCAGGCGGCCGTCTCGACGTAGACCTGGGTGTGCGTACCGCTCTGCACCAGCGCCGACGCCGGCACCACCACGCCCTGATGCGGCGCGGCGCTGAAGGTTACTTGCGCGAACATGCCAGGCTTCAGGCGGCCGTCCTTGTTGTCGACCGCCACGCGCACCTTGACGGTGCGGGTGTCCGGGTCCAGCACCTCGCCCACGTAGCCGACCTTGCCGACGATGTGCTGGCCGGGGTAGGCGTTCAGTTCGATGTCGGCGGTCTGGCCGGCGAACACGGCGGCCAGATCCTTCTCCTGCACGCTGGCGGTCAGCCACACGGTCGACAGGTCGGCCACCACCATCACCGGCGCGTTGGTGTCGTTCCAGAAGCCGCCCTGGCCGCCATTGAGTTCGATCACATGGCCGGACAGCGGCGAGCGCAGCGTGTACACGCGGCCGTTGCCGCCGGTCAGGGTGCCGCCCAGCTGCGCCAGGCGTGCCTTGCTGCGCTCGCTTTCGCTGAGGGCTTGCGCGTACTCGCTCTCGGCTTGTTCCAGATCCTTGTGCGCCGAGATGTCGGCCGCGCGCAGCTCCTTCTGGCGCTCCAGGTTGCGGCGCGCCAGCGTCAGGCCGGCCTGCGCCTTGGTCGCGTCGCTGTGGGCGGCGGCCACGTCGGCCGAGTCCATGGTGAACAGCGCATCGCCGGCCTTGACCGTGTCGCCCAGATGCTTGAGCAGTTGCTCGATGCGCCCGGCCACCGGCGGCACCACGCGCACCAGATGGGCCGAGTCGGCCTCCACCACGCCCGGCACCGGGATGACGCGCGCCACGTTCTGCTCGGCGGCGCTGGCCACCTGCAGCGACTGGCGCAGCGGCGAGCCGGCCGGCACCGCGATGGACGCGCCCTTGCGCACCAAGGCGGCGGGCGGAGCGGAATCGGTCTCGGGCGCATGGCCGCAGCCGGCGATGGCCGCGCACAACAGGGGGAGGGCCAGCACTTGCCGGCGTGGGTCGAATTTGATCATGGCGTTTCCTGAAGGCGAAAGGAGTCCCCGGCGCGCCATTGCGCCGCTGTCGTCCATGGGTAAGAGGAATGGCCGCAGTGTACCGAGATGCGCGCCGGACGATCCTGAATCTTCCTTCAGGAAACATCCAGTGCCCTGCGGCCGGCGGTAAAATGCCGCATGACCAAGATATTGCTGATCGAAGACGACCAGAAGGCCGCCCGCCTGCTCAAGCGCGGCCTGGAGGAAGAGGACTTCGCCGTCGACGCCGTGCACAGCGCGGAGGAGGGCGAACCGGCCGCGCTGGCCGGCGATTACGACCTCATCGTGCTGGACTGGATGCTGCCGGCCAAGGACGGCATCACGCTATGCGGCGAGCTGCGCGAGCGCGGCCTGCTCACGCCCATCCTGATGCTGACCGCGCGCGACGGCCTGGGCGACCGCGTGGCCGGCCTCAACACCGGCGCCGACGATTACCTGACCAAGCCCTTCGCCTTCGACGAACTGCTGGCCCGCATCCGCGCACTGCTGCGCCGCTCGACGCTGGCGCGCCCGGCCTTGCTGACCGTGGCCGACCTGACGCTGGACCCGCAAAGCCACGCCGTCAAGCGCGGCGGGCAGGCGCTGGACCTGACGCCCAAGGAATACGCCATCGTCGAACTGCTGATGCGCCAGGCCGGCCACGTGGTCAGCCGGCAGCAACTGGCCGAGCGCATCTGGACCGCCGACCTGATCGCGCTCGACAACCTGATGGACTCGCACATGCGCAACCTGCGCCGCAAGATCGACCCCGAAGGCCTGCCGCGCCTGATCCACACGGTGCGCGGCCAGGGCTTCCGGCTGGCGGAGGTGGCCGATGACCAGGCTTAGCTTCCGCCGCCGGCTGGCGCTGGTGCAGACCGCCGTCATCGTCTCGGTGCTGGCGGTGGCCGCCATGTCCGGCTATTTGAGCTTGTCGGGCGCGGTCAACGAACAGCTGGACGGCGCCTTGCTGGCGCTGGCCGAAACCGAGGCCGCCATGCTGCGCGCCGCGCCGGACCAGCCGGTGCAGGTGCACGACGCCGCCAAGGGCGCCGCGCCGCCATCGCTGGCGCGGCTGGACCGCTGGGTGCAGATCGTCGACGCGCAAGGCCGGGTGCTGGCGCGCAGCGCCAACCTGGGCGCGGCCAGCCTGCCGGCACCGGCCGTGCTGATGGCGCGCATGGCCGCCGGCGACACCGTGTTTGAAACGCTCGACCATTTCGCCGAGGAGCCGGTGCGCATCGTCTCGCTGCCGGTGCGGGTTGGGCCACCTACGCCCTTGCGCTACACGGTGCAGGTGGCCGGCTCGCTGGACGACGTGCGCCACGTGGTGGCCTCGGCCAGCGTGATGTTCCTGGCCTTGGCGCTGGCGCTGCTGGTGGCGCTGACCGTGGCCAGCGCCTCCATCACGCGCTGGGTGTTCCGTTCGATCGACGACATCGTCGGCCAGGCGCAGCGCATCGGCGAGGGCAACCTGGACCAGCGCCTGATCCACCCGGGCACGCGCGACGAGATCGGCCACCTGGTCGACACCCTCAACGACATGCTCGACCGCATCGACCAGAGCTTCCAGATCCAGCGCCGCTTCACCTCGGACGCCTCGCATGAATTGCGCTCGCCGCTGTCGCGGCTGCGGGCCGAGATCGAAATCACGCTGCGCCGCCCGCGCGACGCCGCCGAATATGTGGACACGCTGCGCTCCTGCATGGAGGAGGTCGAGCGCCTGACGCTGCTGGTGGAAGAGCTGCTGGCGCTGGCTCGCTACGACGCCGGCCAGGACCGCGACGCCTCGGCCTCCACCTCGCTGGGCGAGATCGCCGCCGCCGCCATCGGCCGGGCGCAGGCAACGGCCCTGCAGCGCCAGGTGCGCCTGACGCTGCAGGCGGCCAGCACGCCGGTGCTTGCCGCCATCGGCGAAGGCGCGGCCACGCTCATCGTGGTCAACCTGCTGGAAAACGCCGTCAAGTTCACGCCGGCCGGCGGCGCGGTCGAAGTGCGCGTCTGGCGTGATGGCGAAGAGGCCTGCCTGTGCGTGTCCGACAGCGGCCCCGGCATCGGCATCGATGAGCTGCCGCACCTGTTCGAGCGATTCTACCGCGGCGCATCGGCGCGCTCCGGCGCGGCGGCCGGCGTCGGCCTCGGACTGTCGCTGACGCAGACCATCGTCCAGGGCCACGGTGGCCGCATCGAGGCCGCCAACCTGCCGGCCGGCGGCGCCGCCTTCACCGTTCATCTGCCCTGTGCCGGCGGCTGATCCAAATTCCTGCCCCAATGCGGGGGCATGTCATACGCTCGTAATTTCTAAGTGGCAATATCCATTTCTGAAGGCCTCGTCCTGTGGTCTCTACCCTTACCGCCTCTCACCGAGGCGGTCTTTTTTTGGAAGGAAGTGGAATGCAAAACGCAGAAGTCGCGTTTTCGCGGGAACTCGGTGTGGTCATGATGACGCTCAGCGCCGGCGGTAACGTGCTCGCCCAAAGCGCCAGCCAGGAAACCATCGCGCGCGAACTGCAGATCCGCGCCGTGCGCTTCCTGGTCATCGAAGGACTGTTCACCACCGAATTGCCGACCACGGAAAAGACGCTGGCCGCCGCGTCTTCGGTGGCGTTCACCGAGCCGATGGCCGCGCTCAAGTTGATCGCCGCCTGTTCGGCGGTGGGTGAGCGGGTGGGCTTCCTGTTCCCCGAGCGGCGGCGCCGCCCCCGCGAACCCGTGGCCGAGGCTGCACAGGCCAAGCCGAACGGGCCGGGCAGGGCGGACGTGTCAAAACGGGATTGACGCGGCGTGCGCGCCGTGGGCATCATGGCGGCTGGCGCCACGATGACGGAGCGAACAGCATGAATGAAACCGGCCGGTTGCACGGCAGTTGCCTGTGCGGAGGCGTGGCATACCGGGCGGACCTGCCGGTCAGCCACGCCAGCCATTGTTACTGCACCATGTGCCAGAAGCAGCACGGCGCCGCCGCCGGTTCGTATGCGAACGTGGCCGCCGCCGGCTACGTGGTCGAGCGCGGCGCCGACCTGATCACCGAATACGCCTCGTCCTCGCACGGCCGGCGCGGCTTTTGCAAGGTCTGCGGCTCGACGCTGTTCTGGCGCAGCACGCAGGCGCCGGACCGCATCGCCATCACGCTCGGCACGCTGGAGCCCGAGTACGACGGCCCGGTCCAGCGCGAGCTGCACACGGACACCAAGCCCGCCTGGCTGCCGCTCCGTTAGCCGCCGCGTGTGGCATACTCGGCGTCCATGATGCCCGCCACCTCCGCCGTCCGTTTCCTATCCGCACTCGCGGCGCTGTGCCTGCACGCCGCGGCCTCCGCCGCGCCTTGCATCGAGCCGCCGCCCGATCCCGCCAACACCTACGACGCCCAACACACCTACGCCAAACTCGCGCGCGACTATCCCGCCATCCGCATCGCCAGCGCGGCGCTGCCGGTGGACGTGAACCGCATCGATGGCCTGACCTACGCGCAGCACGGCGACCGCTGCCTGAAGCTCGACCTCTACCTGCCGCTGGCCGCGCGCGCCGATGTCGGCATGCCGGTGGTGGTGCTGGTGCACGGCGGCGGCTGGCGCTCCGGCTTCCGCTCCGAGTTCGCGCCGATGGCCGTGCGGTTGGCGCGGCAGGGCTACGCCGCAGCCGCGATCAGCTACCGACTTTCCGGCGAGGCGCCATATCCGGCCGCCATCCACGACGCGCGCGCCGCCGTGCGCTGGGTGCGCGCCCATGCCAGCGAGTACCACCTGGACCCGCAACGCATCGCGCTGGCGGGCGGCTCGGCCGGCGGCCAGATCGCCAGCCTGGCCGGCGTCACCGGCCACCTTGCGCAGTTCGATCCCGGCGCGGGCGAGGGGGGCATATCGAGTGCGGTGCAGGCCATCGTCAACATCGACGGCCTGTCCGACTTCACGACGGCACTCGCATTGAAGCACGAGGACGACCCGGCCAAGCACCCCTCGGCGGCCGGCGCCTGGCTGGGCGGGCGCTACGCCGGGCAGGCCGCGCGCTGGGCCGAGGCATCGCCGGTCCGCTACGTGCGCCCCGGCATGCCGCCCATCCTGTTCATCGCCAGCGCGCAGCCGCGCTTCTCCGCCGGCCGCGAGGACATGGCGGCCGCCATGGCGCAGGCCGGCGTGGCCAGCCGCACGCTGGTGCTGCCGGATACGCCGCATTCCTTCTGGTTGTTCGACCCCTGGCTGCAACCCACGGTGGACGCCACCGTGGCCTTCCTCAACGAGCAGATGCCGGCGCGCTGACGCGGCCTGTAAAAGGTTAGTCCGGCCTCTCCATTTAGCCAGTGGTGCGGCGTTGGCGCCCGCCCTAAGATGATCGCAGCCGCGCTGAACGCAGCGGGCGCCGTACCCACCTCATCGAAATGGACGCTATCATGACCAACCCCAAACTTGAAGTATTGACCCCGACTAACTGCCAGTTGATCTTCATCGACCATCAACCGCAAATGGCCTTCGGCGTGCAATCGATGGACCGCCAGGCGCTGAAGAACAACACCGTGGGCCTGGCCAAGGCCGCCAAGGTGTTCAACATCCCGACCACCATCACCACCGTCGAGACCGAGGCCTTCTCCGGCCACACCTACCCTGAGCTGCTGGACGTCTTCCCAGGCAAGCCGCTGCTGGAACGCTCGTCGATGAACTCGTGGGACGACCAGAAGGTGCGCGACGCGCTCAAGGCCAACGGCAAGAAGAAGGTCATCGTCTCGGGCCTGTGGACCGAGGTGTGCAACAACAGCTTCGCGCTGTGCGCCATGGCCGAAGGCGACTACGAAATCTACATGGTGGCCGACGCCTCCGGCGGCACCTCGAAGGAAGCGCACGACTACGCGATGCAGCGCATGATCCAGGCCGGCGTGGTGCCGGTGACCTGGCAGCAGGTGCTGCTGGAATGGCAGCGCGACTGGGCGCACCGCGAAACCTACGATGCCGTCATGGCCATCGTGCGCGAGCACTCGGGCGCCTACGGCATGGGCGTGGACTACGCCTACACCATGGTGCACAAGGCACCGGAACGCACCTCCGGCAGCCACGAGATGCTGGCCGCCGTACCGGCCAAGTAAGACCGCCATCAGCGGCGGGCGTGGCTTTCCGTCCACGCCCGCCGTAACGATGCTGCGCCGCCGTAGCCCCTGCACGGCGGCGTTTTCAAGCTGACACGGCGTCCTGCCGTGCTGCGCCGCAGCGCAGATACTTCTTTACAAATACCTACGTTAGTCTAAAGTCTACAAAAATGATAACGCTACCTTTGTGTGGCCATCGACTTTGTTGAATCCTCTGCCTGACTGAATGATTGCGCGTCACATTTGCGCGATTCCGGCCCGGCAGAAATGTTAGCGCTACCTTATTTGGAGAGATGAATGAAGCAAACCCGCTGGGTGGTCATGGGGGCTAGTGGCTGTGGCAAGAGCACGGTGGGGCAGGCGCTGGCCGCCGCCATGGCCGTGCCCTTCATCGAGGGCGACCGGTTTCATCCGCCGGCCAATGTGGCCAAGATGTCGGCCGGCGTCGCGCTGGACGACGCCGACCGCGGCGACTGGCTGCTGGCATTGCGGGCGCAGATCGAGCAGGCGGACGGCGGCCTGGTGCTGGCCTGCTCGGCGCTCAAGCGCAAGTACCGCGACCAGCTGCGGCGCGCCGATCCGGCGCTGCACTTCGCGCACCTGAGCGGCGACCGCGCGCTGATCGCCAGCCGCATGCGGGAGCGGGCCGGCCACTACATGCCGCTGTCGCTGCTGGACAGCCAGCTGCGCGACCTGGAGCCGTTGCAGGTGGACGAGGCCGGTATGGTGCTGGACATCCTCGCGCCGCCGCGCGTGCTGGTGGCGCGGATACTCGCCGGATTCTGATGTTGTCCGGCGTGACGGGCCGGACCATGCAACAGGCACTACCTTCGCGCAGCCGTCAGGAATCCGCGCGCCGGCCACTATTCCCATAAAAAAATAGCAGGAGACTACAATGCCGATCCGAAGCCGTAACACCATGATGAGCCTGGCCGTCGCCAGCTGCTGGCTTGCCATGCCAGCCCACGCCCAGCAAGCCGCCGCCCAGAACCCGGCCGGGGACGCGCCGGCCGCCACCCCCGCCACACCCGCCGCCGATGCCGTCGTGACCGTATCGGGCTCGCGCATCGCCGCGCGCGGCTTCACGCAGCCCACGCCGACCACCACGCTCACCGCGGACGACCTGGCCAAGAGCGCCCAGCCCAACCTGTTCAACACGATTGCCGAGCTGCCGGCCCTGCAGGGCAGCACCGGCCGCACCACCAGCACCAACAGCACCAGCAGCGGCATCCAGGGGCTCAGTTCGCTGAGCCTGCGCGGCCTCGGCCCGATCCGCACGCTGACCCTGCTCGACGGCCAGCGCGTGGTCGGCGCCAACGTCACCGGCGTGACCGACGTCAGCCAGTTCCCGCAACTGCTGGTCAAGCGCGTCGACGTGGTGACCGGCGGCGCCTCGGCGTCCTACGGCTCGGACGCGATCGGCGGCGTGGTCAACTTCATCACCGACAAGAAATTCACCGGCTTCAAGGTCAACGTCGAGGGCGGCCAGACCACCTACCGCGACGACCGCAACGCCACGCTGCAGGCGGCCTGGGGCAGGGCGTTCATGGACGACCGCCTGCATGTGGCGGTGAGCGGCGAATACGGCCGCGAGCAGGGCATCGATTCGCCGGGCTTCGGCGAGGTCGGCGCCAATGGCCGCAGCTGGTACAAGAACACCGCCTACCAGATCCGTCCGCTGTCCCAGACCAACGACGGCAAGCCGCAGTACACCGTCATCGACCACGCGCAGCAGTACCAGTACGCCAAGTACGGCCTGATCACCAACGGTCCGCTGCAGGGCACGGCGTTCGGGCCGGGCGGCGCGCCCTACCAGTTCAACTACGGCTCCAACGGCAAGCCGACCGGCACCGGCGCCGTGACCGGTTGCGCCAATCCCTTCTGCGTCGGCGGCGACCTGAGTGGCAGCGTCGGCGCCGGCACCAACCTGGCGATGGACCTGGAGCGCCAGGTGGCCTACACCCGCGTCGGCTTCGACCTCACGCCCGACCACGAGATCTACCTGACCGCCAATGCCGGCAAGGTCCGGTCGGTGTTCTCGCCCAATCCCGGCGCGGCCAAGAACGCCAACCTGACGATCCAGTGCGACAATCCCTTCCTGCCGGCGTCCATCGCCGCCGCCTGCGCGGCCAACAACATCACCAGCTTCCAGTACGGCACCGCCAACGCCGGCTTCCCGTCCAATATCAACGTCCATCCCACCCGCCAGATGGAGCGCGTGGTGCTCGGCGCCGACGGCAAGTTCCCGCTGGCCGGCAAGGAATGGTCGTACGACGCCTACGCCGAATACGGCCGCAACCGCACCGACATCCTGGTCCACGACATCACGCTCAACGCCCGCTACAACGCCGCCATCGACGCCGTGCGCGGCCCGAACGGCACCATCGTCTGCCGCAATCCGGTGGCGGCGGCGTCCGGCTGCCGGCCGTTGAACATCATTGGCGACGTGCCGGCCGATCCGGCCGCGATGGCCTACGTCGAGCCGGCCATGGGGCCGCAACAGCACACCCGCCAGACCCAGCAGGTCGCCAGCTTCAACCTCAACGGCGAGGCCTTTTCCTCGTGGGCCGGGCCGGTCGCGGTGGCGGCCGGCGCCGAGTACCGCCGTGAACACTACAGCGTCACGGGCGACCCGTACGGCAACGGCGTCTCGGCCGGCAGCCCGAACACGGCCGACTACCCGGCCGATCCGCTGCTCAACACCGCGGTCGGCAACAACTGGTACGCGGGCAATTACCACAGCGCGTCCGGGACCTACGACGTGAAGGAAGCCTATGTTGAGCTCAACATCCCGGTGCTGAAGTCCGCCACGTGGGGCGAGGCCAACCTGAACCTGGCCGACCGCCGCACCCGCTACAGCACCTCCGGCAACGTGGAAAGCTGGAAGATCGGCGGCAGCTGGAAGACCGGCATCGACGGCCTGCGCCTGCGCGCCGTCACCTCCAAGGACGTGCGCGCCCCCAACCTGAGCGAACTGTACGCGGCGGCCGTCGTGGTCAACAACGTGGTCAGCTACCAGGGCAACACCATCACCGTGCAGCAGCGCACCGTCGGCAACACCCGGCTGCGGCCCGAGCTGGCGCGCAACACCGTGCTGGGCGTGGTGCTCGACCGCCCGCACTGGGCGCCCGGCTTCAGCGTGTCGGCGGACTATTTCGACATCAAGGTCGATGGCGTGATCTCGACCTTGACGGCGCAGCAGGAAGTCGACCTGTGCGTGGCCGGCAACCAGGAAATCTGCTCGGCGATGGTGCTCAACAGTCCTACGCCCACCAGCAACTACGTGACGGTGCAGGCGTTCAACCTGGCCTCGCTGCGCAACAAGGGTTACGACCTCGAGGCGTCCTACCGCATGAACCTGAAGGACTTCGGCCTGCCCGGCCGCCTGACGTTGCGCGCGCTGGCCACCCGCACCATCAGCTTCCTGACCGATCCCGGCGTGGTGGGCACCATCCCGTCCGAGGGCGCGGGCAGCAGCCTGGGCGGCACGCCGAAATGGAAGGGCATGGCGTCGCAGTCGTGGGACACCAGTCAGTACAGCCTGACCTTGAGCGAGCGCTGGATCAGCAAGGGCGTCTACAGCAACGAGTTCATCGAGTGCCAGACCAATTGCCCGGTCTCGACCGTGATCCATCCGACCATCTACAACAACCAGATGAAGGGCGCGTTCTACGTCGACCTCGGCGGGACCTACAAGCTCGGCGACAAGACCACGGCCTACTTCAAGATCGACAACCTCGGCAACGTCGATCCGGTGGCGGCGCCGCAGGCCAACCTGAGCTTCGCGATCAACCCGACGCTGTACGACGTGGTGGGCCGCGTGTACCGCGCCGGCCTGCGCTACAGCTTCTAGGCGCGGCGCGCGGGCAGGTCAATCGGCGGCGGGCGCGCCGTCGTAGTTGAGCGGCAGCCACTGGTAGGCGCCGTTCGACGCGCGGATCCGGCCCAGGCCGGGGAAGGCGATATGCGCCGCGCCTATCGTCAGCTGGCCGCCGGCCGCCATGTCCAGCAGCCGGCGGCGCGTCGCCTGCGCGTTGGCCTCGCTGGTATCGTATTTGACGGTGGCGTCCGGGTGCGGCAGCTGGATCGCCGACACGTGGACGATATCGCCCCAGATCAGCAGCTTCCTCCCTTTGCTCTGCACCAGGTACATCGCGTGCCCCGGCGTGTGGCCGGGCGCGGGCAGGGCCTCGATGCCGGACTCGATCTGGCCGAAGGCGCCGAACGGCTGCAGGCGCTTTCCATATGGCGCCACGGCCGCCGCCGCGCTGTCGAAAAAGCTCGACAGGAAAGCCGGCGCCGAGTCCTTGTTGGCCGGCGTCAGCCAGTAGTCGGCCTCGGCCTGCGACAACCGCACCACGGCGTTGGGAAAGGCCGGCGCGCCGCGCGCCACGATGCCGCCCGCGTGATCCTTGTGCAGATGCGTCAGCAGCACCTCATCAACCTGCTCGGGCCGGTAGCCGGCGGCGCGCAGATGGTCCAGCAGCTTGCCGCAGCAATCGCCGTACAGGCTGCCCGCGCCGGCGTCCACCAGGACCAGCTTGCTGCCAGTGTTGACCAGGAAGGCGTTGATCGAACCCTGCACCGGCGCCCGCAGCCCGGCCTGGTCCAGGTCGCGGGTGATCTGTTCCGGGCCGATATGGGTCATCACCGTATCGATGGGGAAAGGATGAGTGCCGTCCGACAAGGCGGTGATTTCAAAGTCGCCCAGCATCATGCGGTAGTAGCCGGGCGCCTGCGTGCGCACCTGCGGCGCGGCGGCCTGTGCGGTGCCGCCCAGCAGCATGCAGGCCAGCAGCGCGCGGGCGATGGGAGTAAGGTTCATGTGTGGTTTCCGGGTCACGATAGTGTTGCGATATTAGCCCTCTCATTTCCGGCGCGCACCTACCATAGGTCCAGTCTGCTATACAATCGGAACGTTCACCATCCATTACCCGTTTTGGAGGTTGCCATGTCCACCACGCATACATTCCGTCCCGACTACGTTGGCGCGGAAGTCGTCGAAGCCGGCATAGAAGTTGCCGATCGTAAAGGCCCGGACAGCGCGGCGGCCTACTTGAGCCAGCGCGGTGTGGCCGAGACCGTGATCCAGCGCGTGGTCTCCGAACCCAATCACCGCCGCAACCCGGGCCGCCTGCGCAGCCGCGACGAACGCCTGCTGGAAGAGGCCTCGCGCTTCAAATTCAAGGTGTGATGCGCCGCGGTGGTGGCCGTGGGCAACGGCCTCCGTAGGACTGGGACCACACCACCCTATGTTCCCAACCTACATAGAGCCGGTGCGTGCTCCGATAATCGGCCACCCAGGGCGGGCCTATAGTGTTGTTCATCAGGTCGCATCGATCAACAACTCTAAGAGGTTTGCCATGTACCACTTCACTCGCCCTACCGCAACGCAGGATACCGAGCAAGCCGAGGCATCCACTCCGGCCATCAGCTTGACCGGCGCCCAGCAGAATGAATTGCTGCGCGCCCTGTCGCGCGAAGAACTGATCAGCCTGTTTGAACATCTGGAACTGGTGCCGCTGCCCGCGGGCAAACACCTGTTCGACTTCGGCGAGAAAATGGACTACGCCTGGTTCCCCACCAACGCCATCGTTTCGCTGCAATACGTGACCGAGGACGGCGGCGCCGCCGAGATCGCGGTGGTGGGCCGCGAGGGCGTGGTGGGCGTGTCGATGTACGAAAGCGAACGCGCCAACTGCTCGGCCGTGGTGCAGACCGCCGGCTACGGCTACCGCGTCAGGGCATCCGTGCTGCGCTCGGCCTTCTTCGACGGCGGCGCGCTGGCGCGCCAGCTGATGCGCCACACCAGCGCGCTGTTCGCCCAATTGGCGCAGACGGTGGCCGGCGTGCGCCACGGCAGCATCGAGCAGCGCCTGTGCCGCTGGCTGCTGGAGCGCCTGGACCGCTCGCTGTCGAACGAGCTCAAGGTCACGCAGGAAATGATCGCCAACCTGCTCGGCGTGCGGCGCGAAAGCATCACCTGCTGCGCCGGCAAGCTGCAGGAAGAGGGCATGATCGAATACCGCCGCGGCACCGTCATCGTGCTTGACCGCAGCGCCATGGAGCACCGCGCCGGCGGTTGCTACGTCCCCGCCTGATGTCTCGCCATCACCTAATGCAAATACCTCGGCGCATGCTGGAGCTGTTCCAGCTTGCGTTGCACCAGCCTGTACCACGCAGTCGCCCATCTGGTCGCCCGTTCCGATTCCTCCACTGTTGACGCCGCGATGCAGCGCTGCACCGCGCGCATCTGGCGATGCAGGGCGTAGGCGGCGGGTGGCGGTTTGGAGCCTGTGGGTGACTTGTCCATGGGGGCATTCTCCCGCCGTCCTGCCGCCTCCGCTGTGCGTTGTCTCACCTAACGTTATACTGCGCGCTGTTTAAAACGACACGAGGGCAGGATGGGCAAGCAAGTGAAGGCATATCGCGCGTTGGCGCTGTGGTCGATGGGCGCGCTGGCGGCGCAGGCGGCCGAGACGGAAGTGGGCACGGAAAAAATCGAGCGGGTCGAAGTGACCGCCACGCGCGCGGCCGGCGCGGTCGACGTGCAGCAGGTGCCGGCCGCCATCACCGTGCTCAAGCCCGAGGGCCTGGCCCGCTACGGACAGGGCAACCTGTCCGATATCGCCAACCTGGTGCCGGCCATGTCGGTGCAGCAGCAGGCGCCGGGCGTCAACAACATCACCATGCGCGGGCTGGTGGTGCGCGGCATCGTCCCGTCCGAGGTGCAGGACGCCTCGCTGGTGGCGGTCTACATCGACGACATGCCGGTCACGCTGAAATCGTCCAACCCCGACCTCAAGGTGCTGGACCTGGAGCGCGTGGAAGTGCTGCAGGGGCCGCAGGGCACGCTGTTCGGCGCCGGCGCCATGGCCGGCGCGGTGCGCCAGATCACGCAGAAGCCCGAGCTGGGCGAGCTGTTCGGCACCGTCGAGGCGGTCGGTTCGGACACCTCCGGTTTCGGTGGCGTCAACCGCAACCTGCGCGGCATGGTCAACCTGCCGTTGAAGGCCGACGTGCTGGGCCTGCGCCTGACCGGCTACACCGGCAACGATTCCGGCTACATCCGCAACCAGCTCAATGGCAAGACCACCAACGACGTCTCCACCAACCAGGCGCGCGCCGCGCTGCGCCTGCGCGCCTCGCCGGACCTGATGGTCGACGCCAGCATCACCGCCTCCAACATCAAGGGCGGCGTCAACGACGCCTACGCCGGCCTGGCGCCGTTCACCACCATCGCCTTGCTGCCGCAGACCAGCAACGACAACCTGCAGCTGTACAACCTGGGCGTCAGCTACGACATGGGCGGCGCGCAGCTGGTGTCGTCCACCTCCTACCTGCACCGCGAAACGCTGTACGTCACCTCGGCCCAGTACCCGGCCACCGCCTTCATCTTCGGCGGCAAGAACCCGCTGATGCAGGCCGCCTACACCATCGGCAATGCGGTGCAGGACTTCGCGCAGGAATTCCGCCTCAACTCCAAGGGCGGCGGGCCGCTGAAGTGGACCGCCGGCGCCTTCCTTGAAAGCGGCAAGCGCGACACGCGCCAGGACGAGCCGACCACCGGCTTCGACGAGCGCTTCGCCATCGCCCACAACTTCCCCGGCTATAACTCGCAGGCCAACGACCTGGCCTTCCAGCCCAACGATTTCTTCTCCGGCACGCAGAACACGAAGTCGCGCCAGGTGGCCTTGTTCGCCGAAGGCACCTACACCGTCTGGGACCAGCTGGACCTGACGGCCGGCCTGCGCCTGTTCAAGGGCACACAGGACTTCGACCTGCGCTTCACCGGCCTGTTCGGCAACCTGATCGGCGCCACGCCGTCGGCGCCGGTGGGCCAGCCGGAAGTGAGCAACAGCAGCGCCACCTCGCGCGGCGCCAACCCGCGCTTCGCCGCCACATGGCGCGTCGACCGCGAGCACATGCTGTACGCCTCGGCCGGCAAGGGCTTCCGCTACGGCGGCAACAACCAGCCGGTGCCGTTCAACTTCTGCGGCGTGAACGCGCCGGCCACCTTCGCGCCGGACAGCCTGTGGAACTATGAAGTGGGCTCGAAGAACACGCTGCTGGACCAGCGCATGACCGTCAACGCCAGCGCCTACGTGATCGAGTGGAAGGACGTGCAGGTGTTCAACAAGCTGCCGTGCACCTACTACTTCACGCAGAACGCCGGCAAGCTGCGCAGCGAAGGACTGGAGCTGGAGACCGCCCTCAAGCTGACCCGCCACGCCACGCTCGGCCTGAGCGCCGCCTACAACCACGCCTACGCCACGCGCACCGTGGTCACCGGCATCGCCGCCCAGAACATCCCGGAGGGCAGCCGCGCGCCGTATGCGCCGCGCCTGTCTGCCACCGCCACCGCCAGCTACACCATTCCGGTGCGCGGCAACGACGAGGTGGGCATCGCCGCCAGCTACGCCTACCACAGCGACGCCTACACCAACTTCGCGGCGGCGCAGGGCAGCTATGCGCAGATCCCGTCGTCCAACACGCTCAACGCCACCATCACCTACAAGACCGGCGCCTACGAGTTCGGCCTGTTCGGCACCAACCTGACCAACGGCGCCAAGGTCAGCGATGTCACGCCGAACACCATCGCCATCCAGCCGGGCGACACCTTGTTCATGGTGCGTCCGCGCACGGTGGGCCTGCGTGCCAAGGCGCGCTTCTGAGTGAGGGGCTAGCGTCTTGCATGCGTTGTGTTTTGGTAGAAAATGCGGCGTAAATTGCCGCATTGTTAATTTGAAGTAACATCGTTCCGCTATACTGGTCCGTGGCCGCAAAGACGGCTGGCTTCTTCGTCACTACTATGGGAACAGTCACCATGACTATTACAAAGCGCTTGATCTTGACTCTGTCATTGGCGTTGCTTGCGCTGATCTTCGTCGGTATTACCGGCCTCACTCAGCTGTCCACGGCGCAGCAGCGCCTCGACATGGTGCAGAACCGGCTGATTCCCAGCATCGCCGGCCTGAACATGGCCAAAGGCTATCTTGCCGATAGCCGCCTGGCCGGCTACCGCCTGTCGGTGTTCTCCAACCTGGCCGACAAGAGCGCGCTGGACAAGGCCTACAACGACGCCCACGCCAAGTTCGACGAGGTGATCGCGACCTACGAAAAGGAACGCATCTTCGACGACACCGACCGCAAGATGCTGGAGGCGGACAAGGCCAATATGGCCGCCTACCGCCAGGCGCTGATTCCCTTCCTGGCCGGCGCCCACGCCGGCGACATGGACGCGGTGCGCGCCACGCTGCTGGCCGGCACGCCGCTGGCGCTGTCGGCCGCCGCCGTCAAGAAGGGCTTCGACGACCACATCGCCTACAACAACAAGCTGATCGGCGATGTGCGCGAGGCCAGCGACGCCGCCTACAAGTTCGCCTTCCGCCTGATGGTGGGCGCGGTGGTGCTCGGCCTGCTGGTAACCGGCGCGCTGGCCTGGCAGCTGTACATCATCATCAAGGGCAGCCTGGCGTCGATCCGCGGCACGCTGGAGGACGTGAGCCAGTCGCTGGACCTGACGCACCAGATCAAGATCGAACGCATGGACGAAATCGGCCACACCGCCGTCGCGTTCAACAAGCTGCTGGAGCAGATCGCCGGCGTGATCGACACCGTGCGCGCCTCGACCATCGCGGTCGGCAGCGCCTCGCAGGACATCGCCAGCGGCACCGGCGACCTGTCGCAGCGCACCTCGTCGCAGGCGGCCGCGCTGGAGCAGACCGCGGCCAGCATGGAGCAGCTGACCTCCACCGTCGGCCAGAACGCCGACAACGCCCGCCAGGCCAACCAGCTGGCGCGTTCGGCGTCGGACGTGGCGGCGCAGGGCGGCAGCGTGGTGGAGCAGGTGGTGGTGACCATGGGCTCCATCAACGAATCGTCGCGCAAGATCGTCGACATCATCTCGGTCATCGACGGCATCGCCTTCCAGACCAACATCCTGGCGCTGAACGCGGCGGTGGAAGCGGCGCGCGCCGGCGAGCAGGGCCGGGGCTTCGCGGTGGTGGCGACCGAGGTGCGCAACCTGGCGCAACGCTCGGCCGCTGCGGCCAAGGAGATCAAGGCGCTGATCGACGACTCGGTGGAGAAGGTCGGCTCCGGCACCAAGCTGGTGGAGCAGGCCGGCACGACGATGCATGAAGTGGTCGCCAGCATCAAGCAGGTGACGGACATCGTCGGCGAGATCAGCGCCGCCACGCAGGAACAGAACGACGGCATCGCGCAGGTGCACCAGGCGGTGACGCAGATGGACCAGACCACGCAACAGAATTCCGCGCTGGTGGAGCAGACCGCCGCCGCCGCGCAGACCCTGCGCGAGCAGGCCGACAAGCTGGAACGGGTGGTCAGCGCGTTCAAGATCAACGCCTCGTATGCCGCGCAAGCAGCGCCGGC
This sequence comes from Duganella vulcania, assembly GCF_009857655.1. NCBI lineage: Bacteria > Pseudomonadati > Pseudomonadota > Betaproteobacteria > Burkholderiales > Oxalobacteraceae > Duganella > Duganella vulcania. The sequence goes on along the minus strand of NZ_WWCX01000049.1, from coordinate 27,309 downwards.
GGCCCGTCCGGCGCCTGTGCGCGCCGCCGCGCCGGTGGTCGCTGCGCTGCCGAAAGCCGCCGCTCGACCAAAGCCGGTCGCCAAGCCGGCTGCACCCGCGCCGAAAAAACTCAAGGCCAGCACAGCGAGCAACGACGAGTGGGAAGAGTTCTAATCAATACATTGGCGACTTGGATCGCGGCGTGTTCGGTGAACGCGAATAGCAGCGCTTTCGAGAATTTCAGCCTGGAGAGGTGGTCACAATCTGTGACCACCTGAGCGACGATGGCTAGAAGTTCTTGACCAGCGTCGCCCGCAGCGAGCGCGATTCGATGGGGTGAAAGTGGATGTCGTTGACCGGCGCCGTTTCACCTTTCAGTTGCGACGGGTAGTAGTAGTCGATGGCGGAATCGCGGCGGTTGGTCAGGTTGAAGGCTTCCAGTTCCAGCGTCAGGCCCTTGCGGAGCTTCCATCCGAGGCGGCCGTTCAGCGTCAGGCTTGGTTTGGAGCGCACGCTGTTGTCTTCAACCAGCGGACGCGGGCCGAAGTAGCGCAGCTTCAGCGAGCCGGAATACGGGCCGCCATCCTCCACGGTCAGCGCCAGCTGGCCGGTGCCTTCGATGGCGCCGGGGATATGGTCGCCTTCCGGCGCGGCATCGCGCGAACGGGCGCGCGCGTAGGCCAGGTCCAAATCGACCGACAGCCATTTCAGCGGCTTGTAGTAGTTCGAAATCTCCACGCCATGGCGGCGGCTCGGGCGTCCCGCCTCGGTAGTGCCGGCGTCCCCGGCGAAGGTCAGCTCCGAATCGAAATCCAGACGGTACACCGACAACGATGTCTGCAAGCCTGGCAGCCAGTTGCCGCGCGCGCCCAGCTCCATGCCGCGTGAGCGCACCAGCGGCGCCACCTTGTCGGCCGCCGCGCCGGTCTTGGGATCGATGCGGATGGTGGCGCCGCGCGCGTCGTTGCTGTGGAAGCCGTTGCCGATGTTGGCGTACAGTTCCGCCGTCCGCCACGGACCGTAGATCAGGCTCAGGCTCGGGCTCACCAGATGGTCGCTGGCCTTGCCGGAATTGGCCGCCAGGCTGCTGCGCACGTCGAAGCGGTAGCTGTCGATGCGCGCACCGGCCACGGTGCGGAAGGCGCCGTTCCAGCGCGTGTTGTTCTCGACGTAGAGCCCCATGCTCGATTCGACGATGTGATCCTGCCGCGTGACCGCCAGCGGCTTGCGCGCCTGCGTGGCCAGCAGGCCGTTAAAGATATTATCGTTTTGCAGCTGGACGCCAATGGTGGTGGCGCTGTTGCCGTTCTCCGTATGCTGGTGCCAGCTGTGGCTTGCGTTGACGCCGCTGGTGACGCGCTTGTCCGGCTGCGCGAACTGGTCGCCATGCACCGGATCGTCCATGAAGTAGGTGAAGTTGGAATACAGGTCCAGCCGGTTGGCGATGATGTAGGCGTTGACCCTGGAAGCGCTGTCGTCGCTGGTGCGGCGCCACGCGCCGGAAAGGCTGTAGCGGTGCGACTTGCCGCCGTCGCTCGGATCGACGGCGTCGTTGCGGGCCATCTGGCCGTCCTGCACGGCACGCAGCGGAATCTGGTCGGTCGCATTCCAGCCGGCGCGGTAGGCCATCAGGCTGACATTGAAGCCGTTGTTGGCATAGCCTTGGCTGTAGCGCAGCACCGCGTTCAGCTTCTGGTAGTCGTCGGGATGCGTGTAGGGGCCGTCGTTGTGCAGCGCCTCCACCGCGTACAGCAGGCTGCCGTTGCCGCTGCCGCTGCTGACCTCCAGCGAATCGGCCAGCAGCGCGCGGCCGTAGCCGTGCTGGCCGGCCGACGTCGAGGCCACGCCTTGCAGCAGGCGGTTGGCGTACACCACCGACGCCGTGCCGGCCGAGCCGAAGTCGCCTTCTTCGGCGGAGTAGGGTCCCTTCTTGTAATCGAGCCGCACCGCCAGTTCGGGGATCAGGAAATTGAGGTCGGTCCAGCCCTGGCCATGCGCGTGGCTGCGCTGGTTGACGGGCATCTCATCGACCGTGGTGCGCAGGTCGGTGCCGTGGTCCAGGTTGAAGCCGCGCAGATAGAACTGATTGGCCTTGCCTTCGCCGCTATGCTGGCTGACGATCAGGCCGGGCGCCGCTTCAAGAATCTCGCCGGGTCGGTAGACGGTGCGCGCCGCCAGCTCCTGCTGCGATACGCTGCCCGCGCTGGCGGCATCGGCCACGCCCAGCTGGTTGGCGCGCGAGCCATCGACCAGCACCCGTTGCAGGATCTGGTCGTCGGCCTGCGCCGAGCCCAATGCGAACAGCAGCAGGTACTTAGTGGATGGCTTGATCGACGCTGCCTTGATCGAAAATGAGAGTCTGGACGGGGCCATCGGCTTGCAGGTTCACGGTGTTCTTTTGAGATGGCAGGAAGTCTACCAGCAGGGCGTTGTGGATGCGCGTCGCCGGCGCCAGTTTCCGGCCTTCGACCTCCTGGAAGATGACGATGCTGTCGGCATCCGCCTTCATGCCGACCCAGTGCAGCGGCAGGCGCTTGCCGTCCGGGCCTTCCAGGTAGAACTGGCGCTCGACATAGCGGCGCAGCGGGGCTTCGCTGTCCGCCTGTCCCAGGTCGAAATTGCGGCCGTAGAGATTCGTCAGCAGCGTGGCGACATCGTGCGCCGTGTAGGTGTGCACGATCTCGGTGTTGCCGGTGCGGGCGTTGTAGCTGATGTCCGCTATGCCCATGTGAAAATTATGGGCGCCGGCCGCCGCGCCGGCGCATGCCAGCACGGCCGCCGCGGCCAGGCGCAAGGCACGCCGCATCATTCGGCCGACGAGTCCTTGGACGACTTGTCGCCCTTGCCCTTGAGCGGCGTGTTGAAGTCGCGCATCAGGTTATTGCGGTCACGGTCGGTCTTGAACAGCTCAAGGCGCGACTGCGTCACCTTGCGCGGCCAGGCGTTGTTGCTGGTGTCGATGTCGGCGGTCTCCCAGAACGGATCCTGGGTCAGGCCCACCATCGGCTCGTCGGTGACGATCAACTTGGTGATCTTCTTCGGCGAGTAGCGCCATACTTCGGCCGGAATGCGCTCGATGTACTTCTTGCCGCTCTTGAGTTCAATCTCCAGGATCAGCGGCATCACCATGCCGCCCAGGTTGGAGAAGTCCACCAGGTACAGGTGCTTGCCCTGGTCCAGCAGCTTCTTCTCCCACGGCTCCAGCTTCTCGATCGCTTCGGCGTAGCCGTTGCGGTCCTTGTTGGTGACGGTGAATTCGTCATGCTCGTTGTAGAAGTCCTTCAGCTCCGGATGCGCATCCAGGCGCTTGGGCAGCGGCTTGTTGAGCTGTTCGGAGATCGAAATCGGCTGCGCGTCCTTCTGCGCCTTCTTCCATGCCTTTTCCTTTTCCGGGTCCTTGGTGCTCACGCCATATTCGCTGATGCCGTCGATGCTGATGTCCACCGCGTCGGTGGTGTAGAACCAGCCGCGCCAGAACCAGTCAAGGTCGGTGCCGGAAGCGTCTTCCATGGTGCGGAAGAAGTCGGCCGGAGTAGGGCGCTTGAACTTCCAGCGGCGCGCGTATTCCCGGAACGCGTAGTCGAACAGCTCGCGGCCCAGGATGGTCTCGCGCAGGATGTTCAAGCCGGTGGCCGGCTTGGCGTAGGCGTTGTTCCCGAACTGGAGCAGCGACTCCGAGTTGGTCATGATCGGCACCTGGTTCTGGCTGCGCATGTAGTCGACGATGTTGCGCGGCTCGCCGCGGCGCGACGGGTAGTTGTCTTCCCACGCCTGTTCGGCCAGGTACTGCACGAAGGTGTTCAGGCCTTCATCCATCCAGGTCCACTGGCGCTCGTCCGAGTTGATGATCATCGGGTAGTAGTTGTGGCCCACCTCGTGGATGATCACGCCGATCAGGCCATACTTGGTCTGCTGCGACCAGGTGAGGGCGCCGGTCTTCTTGTCCTTGCTGGGGCGCGGGCCGTTGAAGGAGATCATCGGATACTCCATGCCGCCCACTGGACCGTTGACCGAGATCGCGGTCGGATACGGATAATCGAAGCTGTACTTGTTGTACTGGTCGATGGTGTGGATGATGGCCTGCGTGCTGTACTTGCCCCACAGCGGATTGCCTTCCTTCGGATAGTAGGACATCGCCATCACGTTGGTGGAATCCTTCTTGAAGCCCTGCGCATCCCAGATGAATTTGCGGCTGGAGGCCCAGGCGAAGTCGCGCACGTTGGCGGCCTTGAAGTGCCAGGTCTTGGACGCGGTGCTGACCGACTTCTCGGCCTTCTCGGCTTCCTCCTGCGTGACGATGACCACCGGCGCGGACGCGGTCTTCGCCTTGGCCAGGCGGTCGCGCTGCGCGGCGCTCAGCACCTCGTTGGGGTTCTGCAGTTCGCCGGTGGAGGCCACCACGTGGTCCGCCGGCACGGTCAGCTGCACGTCGTAGTCGCCGAATTCCAGCGTGAACTCGCCGGAACCCAGGAACTGCTTGTGCTGCCAGCCCATCACGTCGTAGTAGGCGGCCATGCGCGGATACCACTGGGCGATCTCGAACAGGTCGTTCTTGTCTTCTTCGAAGTGCTCGTAACCCGAGCGCCCGCCCAGCACCTGCTGCTCGTTGATGTTGTAGGACCAGTCGATGTTGAAGACGAAGCTCTGGCCCGGCTTCAACGGCGCCGGCAGGTCGATGCGCATCATGGTGCGGTTGATGGTGTACTTCAGCGGCTGGCCGCCGGCGCTCACGGTCTTGATGTTGTAGCCGCCGTCGAACTCGCGGCCGGCCAGGATGCCGCGCATGCCTTCGAACTTGTAGCCGTCTTCCGGCGTGCGCGCCTTGGCCCATGCTTCGCGCGAGGGCTGCGTCAGCATCATGCGGGCGTCGGAATTCTTCTTGTAGATGTTCTGGTCCAGCTGCACCCACAGGTAGCTGAGCGTATCGGGCGAGTTGTTGTGGTAGTTGATTTGCTCGCTGCCGGTGATGGCGCGCCTGGCCTCGTCGAGCGAGGCGCGGATCGTGTAGTCCGCGCGCTGCTGCCAGTAGGCGGCGCCGGGCGCGCCGGATGCGGTGCGGTAGGAATTGGCGGTGGGGAGTATCTCGTCCAGCTGGCGGAACTTGTCATCGAATGGCTCCGCCGCGAACGCGGACGCCGTAAAGCAAAGAGCCATGAAGCCGATCGTTTTGCGCATAGTTTGCATTCCTGATGTTTGCCCGAATAAAGGGAGCTAGTGTATAGCAACTTTTCAAAGAATTACCGGGCGATACAATAAAATACAAACTAAGTGGCGGTTTCCATTTTTGCTTATTTGCTTATTTGATTTTGCCGCTGCTGCTCCAGGAAGGCGTGGTGGGCGTCGTCGGTGGCGCTCATCGCGGCCGATGGTGCGTCCAGCCGCATCAGGCGCGAACCCTTGCCGCTGCTGGCGCGCGGCCATTCCGGCAGGCCCGCGCCATTGGGATTGCCGGTCTTGATGAAGTTGGCGAAGTAGTCCTGCATCTGCGCCGACAGCGCGAAATCGTCGGCGGTCCATGAATACACTTTATTCGATGGCAGGTTACCCAGCGCGTATTCGATTTCGACCGAATGTCCGGCGCCGGTCTGGCCCGGACGCGGTCGGGAATAGTAGTAGCGGTAGACCGGCTGGCCGCTGGTGCGCGCGTGTGTGTCGATCCACTTCCAGGTGCCGTGGGCGATGAACAGGTCGCCGGCCAGGTCGGTCGCGGCCTGCATTACGTCGCCGCTGTAGGCTTGCTGTGCGGCCGGGGCGCGCTCGCGGAACATGGTTTGCAGCGCCTTGCCGAAGTTCTCCGGCGTCGGCTCGGCTTCGCCCAGCACCTGCTTGTAGTAGCCCTCCTGCGAATTCCATCCGGCCAGCAGCGGCACCTTGGCCTGCTCGCCCGCCGTGTACATCTCGACCGGGCTGCGTGGCAGCACGTAGCCGTCCTGGATGGCGGCGAACCATGGCGCGTCCGGCCGCTTCATCGTGTCCAGCAGCTGCTGGGCGGGCATGGCGCGCAGCGCGGCCAGCGTCGGCGCGCCGATTTGTGCGGCGAAGGCGGCGCCTTTCTTTTCCGCGACCGCCAGCGGCTGCGGGGGCTCCAGGCCAAGCAGCGCGCCGCTCTCGCCGACGGCGCCGGCGATCGATCCCTTGGCCAATGGCGACAGCATCTGCGCGCTGACCGACCATGAGCCGGCCGATTCGCCGGCGATGGTGACGCGCGCGGGATCGCCGCCGAAAGCCGCGATATTCTTCGCCACCCATTGCAGCGCCGCCGCCTGGTCCATCAGGCCGTAGTTGCCGGAGGCCTTGTGCGGCGATTCGGCCGTCAGTTCGGGGTGGGCCAGGAATCCGAAGATGTTCAGGCGGTAGTTGACGGTCAGCGTGACGATGCCCTTGGCGGCCATGCTGGCGCCGTCGTAGCGCGGTTCGGAGCCGTCGCCCGCCGCGAAACCGCCGCCGTAGAAGTAGACCAGCACCGGCAGCTTGTCCTTGGGGGATTTGGCGGGCGTCCACACGTTCAGGTACAGGCAGTCCTCGCTGACGCCGTCGGAGCGGAACACCATGTCGCCGAACAGCGGCAGCTGCATGGCGCGAGGCCCGAAGTGGTCGGCCTTGCGCACGCCGCGCCACTTCTGCGCCGGCTGCGGCGCCTTCCACCGGAGATTGCCGACCGGCGGCGCCGCGAATGGAATTCCTTTGTATGATGTGACGCCGGAAGCTTCCAGCGTTCCTTCGACCACGCCGGTGGCGGTGGTGGCGCGCGGCGCGGCCGCGAAGGAGGGGGCGGCGATCACGCCGAAGGCAGCCAGCAGCAAACCGTATTTATGCATGTCGTCATCGCGGAAGTTGAATGTCGACCCCTACTATAGCTGGAAGCACTTCCACAGGCGATACTTTATTTGCGGGCGCCGCGGAGGCGCCCGCAAAGCGAGGCTGGAGGTCAGCCGCGGCGCGCGCGGCGGCGTGCCAGCGCGATCAGGCCCAGGCCACCGAGCATCATGGCGTAGGTTTCCGGCTCCGGCACGGCGGCGATGGTGCCGTTGACGGTGAACGGAAGTTCGGACGTCAGGCCGCTGTTGTCGTCGACCAGGGTCGCGAACGGATCGCCACCGCCGGATTGCGCCGCGTTGCCTTCACGCGCGTCGGAGGTCGGCGGCTGCCATGGGCCGGAAGCGGCGGTGCCGGTCACGCCCCAGGTCAGCCAGTAGTGGCCGGAGCTCAGCGTGATGTCGGCGATATCCGCGTTGATCTGGTAAATGCCGCGCTGCTTGTTGTCCAGGGTGGTGTCGGTGACGCGATAACCGGCCAGGCCGCCATTGGTGACCGCGCTGGTGCCCGAAGCCACCACCTTGCCGGTGTTGACGTCGTCGCCGGAAACGATGCTCCAGGTGGCCGAGGTGAAGGTGAATTTGCCGGCGTTGGTCTGGTAGCCGTAGAAGCTCAGGCTGGAGACGTTCCAGCTTTTGCCGGCCGTGACATCGAAGTCGTCCGCGACGAAATTGCCGGAGGCGCTTTGGTTGCCGTAGCCCAGGGTCGAGGCGTCCGGCGCCAAAATGGACTTGCCGTCGCCATCGACCACCGGGCCATTGTTGAATAACACGCCGGCGTTAGCAACGCCGGCAACCAAAGCGAGTACTGCGAATGCGATTTTTTTCATCATTTCCCCATCTTTGTTGTGAGAAATGACAAGCTACCATCATTTTACAATATTGCCAATATATTATTTTTAAATATCAATATGATATTTACTCAGCGCAGCGTCTCGGTCAGCACGCGGCCCTCGGCGCCGGCCGGCGGGCGCACGTGCAGCAGGTTGGCCAGCGTCGGCGCGATGTCGACCACTTCCGCGTACTGGCCGTAGGCGCCCGGCTTGATCCAGCGTTTGCCCATGATCAGCAGCGGCACATTGGTGTCGTAGGCGTAGGGCGAACCGTGCGAGGTGCCGCTGGTGCCGGTGCCGAAGTACCAGTAAGGCTTGGTGACCACCATCAGGTCGCCCGACGCCTCGCGGTTCCAGGCGCGGCGCATCAGCGTGGCCATGCGGGTGGTGTTGGCCGCGCCGTTTTCAAGCTGGGTGCGGGTGTAGGCTTCGACGATGCCGTTCTGCGCCAGCAGGTAGCGGGCGGCGGCGTTTTCCACGTCTTCGCGTTTCAGGCCGCTCTTGTCGATCTGCGCGTAGTCCAGGTGGATGTTGGGCAGCGACCAGGCGCTCAGCAGCTTGGCGCCGCCGAACTTGTCCGACAGGTGCTTGTCCAGCGCGGCCATGAGCTTGTCGCCGTCGATGCGCTGGGCGTCGATGTGCTGCGTGCGCGAGAACTCGGGCGTGTTGGGGAAGCCATGGTCGGCGGTCAGCACCACCAGCACGTTGTCCATGCCGACGCGCTTGTCCAGGTAGTTGAAGAAGTCGGCCAGCATGCGGTCCACACGCTGCAGGTGGTCGTGCGACATTTTGCTTTCAGGGCCGAAGGCGTGGTTGACGTAGTCGTGCGCCGACAGGCTCACGCCCAGCAGGTCCGGCACGCCGGCCGGATTGCGGCCGAGGTTCTCGCCTTCCACCGCGGCACGCGCGAAGTCCAGCGTCAGCTGGTCGAGGAAGGGGCCGGTCTTCAGGCGGTTGTAGTAGTCGGCGTCGATGCCGCCGTTCTCGCTGTAGTAGGCGTAGGGAAGGCGGTTGTGGGTACCGGCCTTGACCTGGTTCAGGTCTTCGCTGGCGTCGTTGGCGTAGGCCGCTTCGGGCAGCAGCGGCGTCCACGACTTGCCGTAGTAGCGGTCCTGCGGCTTGGTGGCCTGGTATTGCTTGACCCAGGCCGGATGCGCCTTCATGTAGAAGGTGCTGCTGGCGAAGTTGCCGCTCTTGTCCATGTACATGTAGGCGGTGCCGGTTTTGCCGGCCAACAGGATCGCGCCGCGGTCCTTGCCGGACACGGTGACCACCTTGCTGCGGCCACCGGTGGCGTAGCGCAGCTGGTCGCCCAGCGTGTCGACCTTCAGGCGGGTCGGCGCGGTGCCGTCGCTTGGTTTGGTCTCTTCATCGATGTAGGTGTAGTTGGTGTCTTCGGTGCAGTAGACCGATTTCTTGGTGACCGGGTCGATCCAGTTATTGCCGATCACGCCGTGCACGTACGGATATGCGCCGGTCAGTACTGCGCTGTGGCCGATCGCGGTGACGGTGATGCCGTGCGCCTGGTGGGCGTTGTTGAACGACGCGCCCTGGTCCAGCATGCGGCGCAGGCCGCCCTGGCCGAACTGGTCGCGGTAGCGCAGCACCTGTTCGTTCGGCAGGCCGTCCACCACCAGCACCACCACCAGCTTGGGCTGGGCCGCCTCGGCCGGATTGGCAGCCGGGGTGGCTGCATACACGGCTTGCAGCGCAAGACAGGAGGTCGCGATTACGAGTGCGGGCAGGGACAGTTTCTTGGTCATGTTGGTTCGTCGTCTGGTTGTGAGGGATCGTGGGCGCACAGCCTACCATGCGCCCGCGATATCCTACTCCCAGCTTGTGACGGCTCGATGACAACCTACGGTTGCGGGTTCCATCCGGCGCCGCCATTAAACGCCGCGAACACCCTGGCGCGGTCGGCGAAACCGGCCGCCACGTCGCTGGCGCTCAACTGGAATCCGCCCACGCGCGCCGCCAGGTTGACCGGCGCGCCGGCCAGCGTAGTGCTGCCGTATTCGCGCCAGCCGCTGGCGGCGGTCGGCACCACCGGGTTGGGCGCCGGCTGGCCGTTCACGCCGGCGCCGGCCCAGCCCACCGTGGCCACGTGCGTGTCCATGCGCGTGTTGATGAAGGCGACGTTGTCCCAGGTCGCGGTGCCGCCCGGGCTGCGCGCCAGGTAGGTGGCGCCGGCCGGCACGTCGCCATGCAGCGGGCCGGGACCGGGACCGTGCGTCAGGCTGCTGTTGAGGAAGACGTAGCCTTTGTCGGTGGCGCTGGGCACGCGCGCCTGCAGCACGTAGCCGCCGCTGGCCGCGTTGGCGGTGTCGCCGACCGAGCGGATCTCGCTCTCTTCGAACAAGGCGGCGTGGCTGCCGCCCCAGATGAAGTCCACATTGCCCGCCACCAGCGAGTGGTAGAACCACGACCAGCCCTTGAGGTTCAGCGTGTCCTGTTCGCTGTGGAAGCTGGCGTTCTTCGCCAGCAGGCGGCCCGCGTCGCTATTGAAGTAAATCGTTTCCGCCTGGGCCGAGATGGCGCCCGAACGCAGCGTGGTGTTCTTCAGCGTCAGCGTGTCGATGGTCAGCATGTCGGCCGCTTCGACCAGCATCACCGCGCGTCCGCCGGACGGCGTGGCGCTGTCGCCGTTGGCCTGGCTGGCGCCGGAGCCGGTGTTGAGCGTGTCGTAGTTGGCGTACTGGATCACGGCGCCGTCGCGGCTCTCGCCGGCCAGCGTGACGTTGTTCTTGCCGCGCAGGTAAAGCAGCTCGTTGTAGACGCCATTGCGCACGGTGATGGTGACCGGATCGTTGGCGCCCAGTTCCTTCATCGCGTAATTCAGCGCCGCCTGCACGGTGTTGAAGTCGGCGTCGTCGCCGGCGCCCACGGTCAGGCTGGTGCTGCCGGAGGCCGGGCCGGCGGCGCGCGTGGTGAACGACCAGTCGCCCAATTTGCCGATGCCGGCGAACGGCACGCCGCCCAGCGTGGCGCCGTTGAACACACCGTTGGCGATGGCGACGTAATACTCGGTGCCGTAGGCCAGCTTGTTACTGTGCGGTTTGATCGTCGCTGTATTGCCGCTGATGCTGACCGGCGTGGTGTTGACCTTGCGGATCACCGGCTGGCCGGCGTAGCCAAGGATGTCGGTCTCGCCGGACAGGCGTATCACGTCGACCAGCGCATCGTCGGCCTTGCGGAAGATGCGGATGCTGCCGATGCTGCCCAGCGTGGGCGGCGTGTCGAAGGTGAGCTTGAGCGAGACGTCGATGTTGGCGCCGCCGGCTTGCGCGGGGAGGGTGGCGCCGGCCAGCGGGTAGGTCTGCGTGGGCTGCTGGAACTGCGCGCCGATGGTGGCCGCGATCGCGCGCTGCAAGGTCGGATCGGAATCGCTGGTGACGATGATATTGGCGCTGCCGGCGCCCACCGGTGTGACCGTCAGCGTGGTGCCGTTGATCGCCACCGCCGCCACCGCCGGATTGCTGGAACTGGCGCTGAATGTATCGAGCGTGCCATCCGGCTTGACGGCCGTGACGCCGATGGCGAGCGGCGCGTCGCCCACCTCCGCCGTGTAGCCGAGCGACGAAGGATTGAGCGTCAGCTGCGAAGGCTTGAGCGCCGGATCGCCGATGCGGACGTCGTCGATCTGGAACGATTTGTTGGCGGTGTACAGGCCGACCTGGCCGCGCTCCGCGAAGGCGGCGTCGGTCACGGTGCCGAGCGATTCGCCGTCGAGGTAGACCGTCAGCGCGGTGCCGATCATTTCAAAGCGCACCGTGTAGAACTGGGCGTCCAGCGCGATGGGCTTCTTCACCTGCCTGGGGCGCGACAGCGAGCCGGCCAGCATCTTGGCGATTTCCACCTGCGTGCTGGCGGTGCTGTTTTGCACATTGAGGCCGGCGCCGTACCAGTTGGCGGCGTCCTTGTAGCGTGTGACCAGGTACAGCTGCTTGTTGCCGGTGGTGCTGTTGGTCAGCGGCTTGATGCGCGCCTCGACGTAGTAGTCGGCGGACGGCACCTTGGCCATGGCCGCGGGCTTGAGCAGCGCCAGCACGCCGCCGGTGGTGGCCGCCGTGTACTGCATCACCACGTTGGTGCCGCCGACGGTTTCGGGCTTGACGCCGAAGCTGCCGTTGGGCCCCGCCACCGGCAGCAGGTTCCAGTTGGCGGCGCTGCCGTTCTGGAAGTCGTCGCAGAAGTACAGGCCGGAGGGCGGGCAGGCCAGCGTGAAGCCGACATCGGGCGTGACGTTGCCGCTGCCTGTGATGGCGGTGGTCAGCTTGCCGCCGCCGGCCTGCGCCAGCGCGTTGGCCTTGACCAGCGCCAGCGGCCGCGCCGTGTACGCGTACGGCACGGTGTAGGCGACGCTGCTCGGCGCCGAGCAGCCGGCCAGTGGCGCGCCGTTCAGCATCGAGCCGGTGTCCTTGAAGGCGCCGGGCACGGTGCCGCCGATCGGCTCGACGACGTCGTCGCATCGCGACACGCCGGCGATCTCGAACACGTTGTTGTTGGACAGGATCTGCGCCGCCTGGCCCACGCCGATGCTGTATTCGTACGGGTAGGCCGGATGCGATTTGCTGCCGGCGAAGTAGTTGTTGACCACGTGGACCTGGCCATAACGCACGCGCGGCGCGCGGCTGACGACGTCGCGGAACACGTTGTTGCTGAAGGTGACGTGCAGCTTGCCGCTGTCGGCGGTGGCGCTGTCGCTCGAACCAATCAGGTTGTTCTTGCGGTGCTGGCCGAAGACGTTGTACGACACCGTCACGTAGTCGGAGGCGTTGGTGATGTCCAGCGCACCGTCGTGGCACTGCTTGGGCTGGCCGTTCTCGACCGGCAGCAGGTCGTCGGTCATGGCGCCGTCGGTGAAGGTGTTGTGGTCGATCCAGATGTGGTCCGAGCCGCTGATGCCGATGCCGTCGTAGGCCGAGTTCCAGTTGCCCAGCGCGCCGTCGTTCGGGTCCCAGACCGGGCCGACGTCGCAGGGATTGACGATCTTCAGGTTGCGGATGATGACCTGCGAGACGTTGGCCACGACGATATGGCCGTTGACGATGCCGGACGCCGCGCCGTCGCCGATCAGCGTGGTGTTGCTGGGCAGGCGTATCAGGCCGCGTATCGCCTGGTCGCCGGTGTTCGCGTAGGGCACGCCCTCGCTCATGTCGATGGTGCCGCTTAACTTGATGATCTTGGGCGCGGTGCCGCCATGCTTGATGGCGGCCAGCAGCTGTACGCGGTTGGTGGCGGTGTAGATGTTGGACGACAGCGCGGCCGCGCCGCCGCTGGTGCCGCCGGCCAGCGCGGCGAAACCGTCGGCCGGCGCCGTTTGCAGCGCGGTGTCGGCGGCGGCCGCGTGGCCGCCCAGTGCCGCCGTCATCGACAGCGATAAACAAAGGGACAGGCGTAGCGCCGCCCTGAAACCGTAGCGTTTCATATGGTGCTCCTTGAGGTGAGGGCGGTTTAGCGCTGTGGCTTGCGGCGGCGGGCCAGCGCGCCCATGCCGGCCAGGCCGGCCAGCAGCATCCACGCGGCGGCCGGTTCCGGCACCGGCGCGGCCTGCAGCGTGATGGCCGTGCGCAGCGGGTTGAAGTCGCCGTTCCAGTTCACCGCGCCCAGGTCGATGGCGATGGTGTGGCTGTCGATGATGGTCAGGACCGGCGTGCCGCTGGTGGCGCCGCTGTCGATGACGCGGAAGCCGGCGATGGGCGCGGCCAGCGTGGCGCCGAAGTCGAAGCGCGCGCTGTGGCTGCCGGCGTCGATCGGGCCGTTGTTGTAGATGGTCAGGCTGCCGTCGGCCGCGAAGTCGAAGGCCAGCAGGTAGTCGGCGCTGAGGAACTCGGCGCCGGGGTTGTTGGGATCGAGGCCGCTGACGTTGCTGCCCGGCTCGGCGTTGAAGCCGTGGTCCAGGCCCAGCATGCCGGCGGCGTCGCCGTTGTAGCTGGCGCTGATGACGGCGTTGTGCAGCGGATCGGTGGCCGCGTGCGCGCCGCCGGCGAGGGCGATGCTGGCGGCGCTCGTGGCGGCCGCCACGGCTTTGCGTAAGGTGAGGTGCATTGAAGTCTCCAGATATTGAGTTGGACAACGCCGGTCTGCGCCGGTCGCCGGTCGGCACACCTCGCGTATGCCGTGCCACCGCGAGGAAGGCGTGGGGAACGCCGGGCTCGCGGTTGGTCAAAAATCTGTGTAATGCGGGAAGAAAGTGCTTTAACTGGTCGGCCAATTCTACGGTGGCCTGACCAGTTAATCAAGGTGGACTGTCCAATAAGGTGGCGTAACTGTCACAATTGAAGGTGCATGAAGGTGGTCGGGCCCAGCGTGCCGTCGGGCATGGCGGCGTAATCGGGCACGACACCGGTGACGGCGAAGCCCAGTTTTTCGTACATCGTTTGCGCCGGGAAGCCGGTGCAGGTGTCGAGCACGACCAGCGTGCAGCCGAGCGCGCGGGCCCGCTCCAGCGCATGCTCCATCAGCGCCTGCGCGATGCCTTGCCGGCGTGCAGAGGAATGCACCAGCATCTTGGAAATCTCGGCCCGGTGGCGGCTGTTGGGCAGGCCGCCCAACACCAGTTGCACCGTGCCGCACAGCGCGCCGTCCGCGTCGAACGCGGCGTACAGCAGGCGTTCGCCGCGCTCGACCTGCGGCGCCAGCGCCAGCCAGAACGCCTGCGCTTCCTCCAGCGGACAGGGCAGCAGGAAGCCGACGCTGGCGCCGTGCAGCACGCAGTCGCGCAGCACGTGCGCCAGGTCGGCCGCGTGGCGGTGCAGGCCGGCGGCGTCGAGTTGGATTATGGTGGGCATAGGGCGATCAGGTAACGGGCCGGCGACGGCCCTGGACAGAAAAAGGCGGTGGCGCCGAACAGGTGGAAGCGCAGGCAATCGCCTGTCTCCAGCCGGTGGACCACGCCGTCGAGGGTGTATTCCAGCGCGCCGTCGAGCATCCACAGGTGCTGCTCCATGCCGGCCACCGGCGCGCGCTCGTAGTCGATGCGGGCGCCGGGCGGCAGCCAGCCCTCGACCAGCTCGACCGCGTAGCCGCGCGCCGGCGGCGACACCATGCGGCGCCTGAAACCGGTGGCGGGATCCTGCCACAGCGCCTGGTCGGTGGCGCGCAGCAGTTCGCCCGGCTGGGCCTCGGCCTCGGCCACCAGGCGCGACATGGGCAGGCCGAACACGGCGCACAGCTTGCCCAGCAGGGCGGCGGTCGGGCTGGTTTCGCCGCGTTCCAGGCGCGACAGCGTGGCGCGGCTGATGCCGCTGGCGGCCGCCAGCTCGTCCAGCGACAGGGCGCGCTCCTCGCGCAGGGCGGCCAGGCGCTGGGCCAGGCGGGATTCGATATCGTTTCTCATAAATGGGAATATATCCCGCATATGAGATATGTGCAAGTGTGTAATCAGCGACACCTCTGCGCTGCATCAATCGCACCGCCATCGCGGCCAGTATCGTCTGAGGACAACCGATACCCAAGGAGACGACCATGGCAACGACTTCCCATTCCAACATCATTCCCGGCAGCGGCCAGCTGGCGCTGCAAGGCGCGGTCGCGCTGGGGCCGGTGGCGGACGAGCAGACCATCGAAATCACCGTGCGGCTGCGCCACGCCCCCGAGCGCGCGCAGCTGGACCTGCAGACCGCCGCGGCCGACACCCGGCCCCTCGCGCGCCAGTACCTGAGCCGCGAGCAGTTCGCCCAGGCGCACGGCGCCAGCGACGCCGACATCGCCACGGTCGAGGACTTCGCGGCCCAGCACGGCATGGCGGTCATCAGCAGCAACGCGGCCCAGCGGCGCGTGGTGCTGGCCGGCACCGCCGCCCAGATGTGCAGCGCCTTCGGCGTCCAGCTGGAGGAATATGAATACCCGGACGGCAGCTACCGTGGCCGGGTCGGCGAGCTCAGCGTGCCGGACCAGCTGGCCGGCGTGGTCGAGGGCGTGTTCGGGCTGGACGACCGGCCGGTGGCCACGCCCAAGTTCCAGCGCCTGCAGGCGGACGGCTTCGCTTCGGCTGCGGCGGCCAACATCTCGTTCTCGCCGCCGCAGCTGGCCAGCCTGTACAACTTCCCGCAGGGGCTGGACGGCAGCGGCCAGTGCATCGGCATCATCGAGCTGGGCGGCGGCAGCCGGCCGCGCGACCTGAAGATCTATTTCCACGAACTGGGCCTGAAGCCGCCCTGCGTCAAGACCGTCAGCATCGACCACGCCAAGAACCGGCCCACCACCGCCAACAGCGCCGACGGCGAGGTGATGCTCGACATCGAGGTGGCGGCCTCGGTGGCGCCGGGCGCGACCATCGCGGTGTACTACGCCCCCAACACCGAGCGCGGCTTCCTGGATGCCATCACCGCCGCCGTGCACGACGAGGTCAACCAGCCGTCGGTGATTTCGATCAGCTGGGGCGCGCCCGAATCGGCCTGGACCGGGCAAGCCATGACCGCGTTCGAGCAAGCCTTCACCGACGCCGCCGCGATGGGCGTGACCATCCTGTGCGCGGCCGGCGACAACGGCTCCACCGACGGCGTGAGCGACGGCGCCCAGCACGTGGACTTCCCGGCCTCGGCGCCGCACGCGCTGGCCTGCGGCGGCACCCGCGTGGCGCTGCAGGACGGCGGCCCGGCGGTGGAAACCGTCTGGAACAGCGGCCCCAACAGCGCCACCGGCGGCGGCTACAGCAACTTTTTCAGCCGGCCGGACTATCAACTGGGCGTGGCGGACGGCCAGGCCAAGCGCGGCGTGCCCGACGTGGCCGCCGATGCCGATCCGGCCAGCGGCTACAAGGTGAGGGTGGACGGCCAGAACCTGGTGTTTGGCGGCACCAGCGCGGTGGCGCCGCTGTGGGCCGGGCTGCTGGCGCTGATCAACCAGCGCCTGGGCCACCCGGTCGGCTTCCTCAATCCGCTGCTGTACGGTTCCCTGCAGGGCAAGGGCGTGACCCGGGATGTTACGACCGGCAACAACGGCGCGCAACAGGCGACCGCCGGCTGGGACGCCTGCACCGGCTGGGGCTGTCCTGATGGGGAAAAACTATTGCAGGCGCTAAGTAATTGATTTCGCAAATCGGAATAATTCCTAATTGCAAGTTTCGCATGGGAAAAACACACTTTTTCGCCTCTCCGGCCGCCAAAAATGGTGATTGTTGCCAATTCCTTGATAGAATGATGGGGTAGAAGTTTTTATTGTTCGGCCGCTTCACGCGTCGTCAAACAGGAGTCGATTATGATTATGGTGAACAACATTGGTGGTGCCACCCTCAACGCGGCCACGGCTGCGGAGAAGACGCTTGAGCCCAAAAAAGTCGCCTCGCCTGTCGCCGACGCCGACCTGAACGCCTCGGTCGCCGCCTACCTGTCGCTGCCTGGCTTTAACGCCCCGCTGCAAACCGATCCGTCGCACACGGTCAACGCCGCCGACCGCGCCAGCGCGGTGGTCAAGGCGGTGGCGGAATCGGACGACGACGCCATGAAGCTGGCGTTGAAGCAATTCGACGAAGGCTTGAAGCGCCTGGTGCAGCGTCCCGAGACCCAGTTTTTCCACGCCAAGTTCGGCCTGGACGCCGGCGCGGACGACAATACCAAGCTGGTGTCGCCGGAACCGCTGCCGGGCGTCGACGAAAATGGCGTCCTGGGCAGCGGCAAGGTCGACCTGGCCATCGCCGACACCAACAAGGACGGCAAGATCAGCCCCGAGGAACTGCGCCGCTACCAGATGCCGATCACCTACCGCAGCAGCGAGCGCGCGGCCGATTCCGTGGTGAACGGCCCGTCGGCCTTCTCCCTGACCGAAGCCAACCGCGCCTACGGCGTGGTGGCCACCGCTGAAGCAGCCTGATCCAGCCCCATCCGGAAACGGGCTTCGCCTTGACGGCGGAGCCCGTTTTTTTTTCGTCCAGCAAGTTTGTGAACGCGCACCTCATATAAAAACCACACTCAGCACAAAAAAAGTGCGAATATGTCGAGCAAAAGTGCAGTTCAGTTAACCTTTTGGTCGGGCGTCAAGCCCAGGTGGGAGTTTTTTTGTGAGAAATCAAAACTTCAGGCAATTCCGGCGGCACGCCCTGCGTGCCGGCGTGGCGGCGCTGGTCGCCGCGGGAGTGGGCGGCTGCGCGCTCGGCCCGGACTTCAAGACCCCGGCCGCGCCGACGGCCGCTGGGGACAGCTACACCCCCACGCCGCTGGCGCCCACGACCGCGTCGTCGCCCGGCGTGGCCGGCGGCGCCCAGCAGTTCGTGGCGGGGCAGGACATCCCCGCGCAGTGGTGGACGGTGTTCCGCTCGCCCGCGCTGGACCAGCTGATCCGCGGCGCGCTGGCGCAGAACCCGAACATGGCGGCGGCCGAGGCGTCGCTGCGCCAGGCGCAGGAAAGCTATAACGCCCAGGCCGGCAGCCTGGTCTATCCGTCGGTCAACGGCCAGCTCGGCGTGGCCCGCCAGAAAGTCTCGGAGGCGGGCGGCGGCAAGGGCGGCGTCTTCAACCTGTACAACGCCTCGGTCAACGTGGCCTACACGCCGGACGTGTTCGGTTCCACGCGGCGCACGCTGGAAGGCGCGCAGGCGCAGGTGGACTACCAGCGCTTCCAGGTCGAGGCCACCTATCTGGCGCTGAGCGCCAACGTGGTCACCACCGCCATCCGCGAAGCCTCGCTGCGCGCGCAGCTCAAGGCCACCCGCGAAGTGCTGGACGCGCTCAACCAGCAGCTGGGCGTGATCGACAAACAATTCCAGCTGGGCGCCGTGCCGCGCAACACCCTGCTCAGCCAGCGCAACCAGGCCGCGCAGGTGGCCGCCACCTTGCCGCCGCTGGAAAAGGCGCTGGCGCAAAGCCGCCATCAGCTGTCCGTGCTGGCCGGCAAGCTGCCGAGCGAGGCCGGCATGCCCGAGTTCGCGCTGGAATCGCTGACCCTGCCGGACGCGCTGCCGGTGTCGCTGCCGTCGGCGCTGGTGCGCCAGCGGCCCGACATCCGCGCCAGCGAGGAACAGCTGCACGCGGCCAGCGCGGCGATCGGCGTGGCGACGGCGGCGCAATATCCGCAGTTCACGCTGAGCGGCAGCTACGGCTCCTCGGCCCAGACCTTCGGCAAGCTGTTCGACGCCGAGACCACGGCCTGGAACCTGGCCGCCGGCCTGACCGCGCCCATCTTCAACGGCGGCGCGCTGAGCGCGAAGAAGCGCGCGGCCGAGGCGGCCTACGACGTGGCGGCGGCCCAGTACCGCGCCACCGTGCTGAACGCCTTCCAGAACGTGGCCGACAGCCTGCGCGCGCTGGATTCCGACGCCGCCGCGCTGAAGGCGCAGGCCGAGGCCGAATCACTGGCGGCCGAATCGCTGGCGCTGGCCACCCAGCAGTACAAGCTGGGCGGCATCAGCTACCTGGCGCTGCTGGACGCGCAGCGCAGCTACCAGCAGGCCCATGTGGCGCTGGTGCAGGCGCAGGCGGCCCGCTACGCCGACACGGCCGCGCTGTTCCAGGCGCTGGGCGGAGGCTGGTGGAACCGCGCCGGCGGCGTGCCGGCCGCCACGGCGGTCTCGGCCGTAGCACCCTACGGCAGCGCCAAGTAAGCACATCAAACAACACTAAAAGCAGGAGAACGATACATGACCAAGCGTATGTTCATCATGATAGGCGCCGTCCTTGTCCTGATCGCCGTGCTGGCGTTCGGCAAATATTTGCAGATCAAAAAGCTGATCGCCAGCTCGCCCAAGCCCGGCGCGCAGACCGTCACGGCGATCAAGGCCGAGGTGTCGGAATGGCAGCCGCAACTGACGTCGGTCGGCACGCTGGTGCCGGTGCGCGGCGTCGATGTCACCTCCGAGATCGCCGGCCTGGTGCGCCAGGTGCACTTCAAGTCCGGCGACGAGGTCAAGGCCGGCCAGGTGCTGTTCGAGATGAACGCCGACGCCGACATCGCCCAGTTGCGCGCGCTGCAGGCCGCCGCCGACCTGTCGGCCACCACGCTCAAGCGCGACAAGCTGCAGTTCGCCGCCCAGGCCATCAGCCAGGCCCAGCTCGACAACGACGAGGCCGACCTCAAGAGCCGCAAGGCGCTTGCCGCGCAGCAGCAGGCCGTGGTCGACAAGAAGACCATCCGCGCGCCGTTCGCGGGCAAGCTGGGCATCACCGCCGTCAATCCGGGCCAGTACCTCAACCCGGGCGACAAGCTGGTCACGCTGCAAACCATCGATACGGTGTATGTCGATTTCTTCGTGCCGCAGAAACAGCTGGCCGGCCTGTCCATCGGCCAGAAGCTCAACCTGAGCGCCGACGCGTATCCGGGCGTGGCCTTCCCCGGCAAGGTCACCTCGATCAGTCCGAAGGTCGACAGCGCCACGCGCAACGTGCAGGTCGAGGCCACCGTGCCCAACGCCAAGCGCCAGCTGCTGCCGGGCATGTTCGCCAACGTCAGCCTGGACCAGGGCGACAAGAAGAAATACCTGACGCTGCCGCAGACCGCCATCACCTACAACCCGTACGGCTCGACCGTGTTCGTGCTGGCGCCGCCGCCGGCCAACGCCAAGGACACGCTCAAGGATGACAAGGGCAACGCCCACCTGGTGGCGCAGCAGGTGTTCGTTACCACCGGCCCCACGCGCGGCGACCAGGTCGCCATCCTCACCGGCCTCAAGGAAGGCCAGACCGTGGTCACCAGCGGCCAGCTGAAACTGAAGAACGGCACGCCGGCCGTGATCGACAACAAGGTGCAGCCGGCCAACAACCCGAATCCGACGCCGCAGGAACACTAAGGGAAGGGGCGCCATGAATTTCACCGACATCTTCATCAAGCGGCCGGTGCTGGCCAGCGTGGTCAGCCTGCTGATCGTCGTGCTGGGCCTGCGCTCGCTGTTCAGCCTTCCGATCAACCAGTATCCGAAGACGCAGAACGCGGTGGTGACCATCTCCACCACCTACTACGGCGCCGACGCCGCCACCGTGGCCGGCTTCATCACGCAGCCGCTGGAATCGGCCATCGCGCAGGCGCAGGGCATCGACTACCTGTCCTCGTCGTCCAACAGCGGCGTGTCGGTGATCACCGCCACCCTGCGGCTGAACTACGATTCCAACCGCGCGCTGACCGAGATCACCACCCAGGTCAACTCGGTGCGCAACCAGCTGCCGCAGCAGGCGCAGCAGCCGGTGCTGACGGTGCAGACCGGCCAGACCACCGACGCCATGTACATGGGCTTCTACAGCGACACGCTGCCGACCAACAACGTGACCGACTTCCTGGCGCGCGTGGTCAAGCCCAAGCTCGATTCGATCCAGGGCGTGCAGACCGCCGAGCTCTTGGGTGCGCGCCAGTTCGCGCTGCGCGCCTGGCTGGACGCCAACAAGATGGCGGCGCACGGCGTCACCGCGACCGACGTCAGCACCGCGCTGGCGCAGAACAACTACCTGACCGGCCTGGGCGCTTCCAAGGGCCAGATGGTGACCGTGCCGCTGACCGCCGGCACCGACCTGCACACGGTGGAAGAGTTCAAGGCGCTGGCCGTCAAGCAGGCGGGCGGCGCCATCGTCCACCTGGAGGACATCGCCACCGTCACGCTGGGTTCGGAGAACTATGACTTCAACGTCGCCTTCAGCGGCGTGCGCTCGGTGTTCATCGGCATCAAGGTGGCGCCAGAGGCCAACATCCTGGACGTGGCCAAGCGCGTGCGCGAAGCCTTCCCGCCGATCAAGGAGCAGCTGCCCAACGGCCTGACCGGCGAGATCGTCTACGACTCGACCGAGTTCATCAATACTTCCATCGACGAGGTGGTCAAGACCCTGATCGAAGCGCTGGTCATCGTCACCATCGTCATCTACCTGTTCCTGGGCAGCTTCCGCGCGGTGATCGTGCCGGTGATCGCCATGCCGCTGTCGCTGGTGGGCACCTTCTTCGTGATGCTGATGCTGGGCTACTCGATCAACCTGCTGACCCTGCTGGCCATCGTGCTGGCCATCGGCCTGGTGGTGGACGACGCCATCATCGTGGTGGAGAACGTCGACCGCCACATGAAGGAGGGCATGAAGCCGTTCGACGCGGCCATCATCGCCGCGCGCGAGCTGGGCAGCCCGATCCTGGCGATGACGGTGGTGCTGATCGCGGTGTACGTGCCGATCGGCTTCCAGGGTGGCCTGACCGGCGCGCTGTTTACCGAGTTCGCCTTCACGCTGGCCGGCGCGGTGGCGGTGTCGGGCATCGTCGCGCTGACCCTGTCGCCGATGATGTGCGGCCACTTCTTCGACGCCAAGCAGGACGAGGGCCGCTTCGTCAAGGCCATCGACAAGGTGTTCGAGAAGGTCCACAACGGCTACCTGCGCTTGCTGCACAGCCTGCTCAACACCTGGCCGGTGCTGATTGTCATGGGCGTGATCCTGAGCCTGCTGCTGGGGCTGATGTTCAAGATGTCGCAGTCCGAGCTGGCGCCCGAGGAGGACCAGGGCATCGTGCTGTCGCAGGTGGTCGGCGCGCCAACCGCCACCTCGGACCAGATGCAGGCCTACGCCAAGCAGATCTTCGACATCTCGCACTCGCTGCCCGAGTACGAGCAGATGTTCCAGATCACCGGCGTGCCGACCACCAACGCCGGCATCGGCGGCGTGCTGTTCAAGTCGTGGGACAAGCGCTCGCGCTCGGCGCACGAGATCCAGCAGGAGCTGCAGCAGAAGTGGAACAACGTGGCGGGCGGGCGCGTGGCGGCGTTCCAGTTCCCGGCGCTGCCGGGCAGCTCGGGCTTGCCGGTGCAGTTCGTCATCACCACCACCGAGCCGTTCGAGAACCTCAACACGGTGGCGCAGGCGGTGCTGGACAAGGCCCGCAAGGACAATAAATTCTACTTCGCCGACGTCGACCTGAAGATCGATTCGCCGCAGGCGCGCGTCGAGGTCGACCGCGACAAGCTGGCCACGCTGGGCCTGACGCAGCAGGACTTCGGCAACGCCATGGGCGCGGCGCTGGGCGGCGGCTACGTCAACTACTTCTCGATCTCGGGCCGCTCGTACAAGGTGATCCCGCAGGTGCAGCAGGTCGACCGCTTGAACCCGGCCGACGTGCTGGACTTCTACATCAAGACCCCGGGCGGCGCCATGATCCCGGCCAGCACCGTGGCCAGCATCAAGTACAGCGTGCAGCCGGAATCGGTGACCCGCTTCCAGCAGCTCAACTCGGCCACCATCTCGGGCGTGACCGGCGCCTCGCAGGGCGAGATCCTGGAATACCTGCGCAACACCGTCAAGGAAGTGGCGCCGACCGGCTACACGGTCGACTACTCGGGCGGCTCGCGCCAGTTCATGAGCGAGTCGGGCGGCTTCCTGGTGACGATGGCGTTCGCCGTCATCATCGTGTTCCTGGCGCTGGCCGCGCAGTTCGAGAGCTTCCGCGACCCGGTCGTGATTTTGTTCTCGGTGCCGATGGCGCTGTTCGGCGCGATGACCTTTATCTTCCTCGGCTTCGCCTCGATCAACATCTACACCCAGGTCGGGCTGGTGACGCTGATGGGGCTGATCTCCAAGCACGGCATCCTGATCGTCGAGGTGGCCAACCACCTGCGCATCGCCGGCAAGAGCAAGCGCGAGGCCATCGAGGAGGCGGCCGCCACCCGCCTGCGCCCCATCCTGATGACCACGGCCGCCATGGTGTTCGGCGTGGTGCCGCTGGTGGTGGCCTCCGGCGCCGGCGCGGCCGGGCGCCACGCGATGGGCCTGGTGATCTTTACCGGGCTGTCGATCGGCACGCTGTTCACGCTGTTCGTGGTGCCGGCCATGTATATGTTCCTGTCCGGCCAGCACAAGGCCGATCCGCAGGCCGAGCCGCATGCCGATCCGAAGGGCGATCCACATAACGCCGGCCACGGCGGCGCGGCACCGGCCCCCGCCGGCCAGCCGACCTGAAGCCGCGGGAGGTGTCCGGCATGAGCAAGGGCGCGGGCCGCCGCTTCGGCTGGCTGTCCGGGCAGCGCAAGCGCAGCATCGAGGAAGTGATCCTCATGCTGCTGTGCGCGCTGACCATCCCCAGCATCCTGCCGTTCGGCGTGTACCGCCTGGTGCAGCGCCAATGGCTGTCGGCCGCGGTCGACCTGGCGCTGGTGCTGGCCATGCTGGCGGTGATCGTGCACGTGTGGCGCACCGGCCGCCACCGCGTCGCCGGCTTTTGCGTCACGCTGTTTTACTCGGCCGGCCTGCTGGCCACGGTCTACCTGCGCGGCATCTCGCTGATCTACTGGGTCTACCCGACCATGATCGCCTGCTACTTCGTGCTGCGGCCGCGGGTGGCGGTGGCGATCAACAGCGTCACGCTGGTGGCGCTGGTGGCCATCCTGGTGTCGCAGATGGCGGTGCTGAACCTGCTGACCATCATCGTCACCATCGGCCTGGTCAACCTGTTCGCCTACATCTTCGCCTACCGCACGGGCGAGCAGAACAAGGCGCTGCACACCGAGGTCGAACTGGACTTCCTGACCGGCATCGGCAACCGCCGCGCGCTGGACCGCAAGCTGGCCGAGCACGCCGACGAGCGCCGTCCGCAGCTGCCGGCCTGCCTGCTGTTGCTGGACCTGGATCATTTCAAGCAGGTCAACGACACCCACGGCCACGCGGCCGGCGACCAGGCGCTGCGGCGCCTGGCCGAGGTGATGCGCCTGCACACGCGCTCGACCGACCGCCTGTTCCGCTACGGCGGCGAGGAGTTCGCGGTGATCGCCAACGGCGCCGGGTTGAACGCGGCCAGCCGGCTGGCCGACAACCTGCGGGCCGCCGTGGCCGGCGCCACGCTGATCGACGGCCATCCGCTGACCGTGTCGATCGGCGTGGCCTTCATGGACAAGCGCGGCACGCCGGCCGGCTGGCTCGAACAGGCCGACACCATGCTGTACGCGGCCAAGCAGGGCGGCCGCGACACCGTCCGCGTGGCGGTGGCCGAGCCGGTGTCAGACTATGCCCATCGCGCGTAGCAGCGGCAGCCGGCGTTCGCGGAACTCGGTGGCCTGGGTGGTGAGCTCGCTCAGGTTCTGTTCGTCGCCGAGCAGCATGACGCCTTCCCTGGAAATGGTCTGCCGCGACTCCTTGAGCACCTGCCACGTGTAATGAGCCCATTCCGACGGCTGCTGCTTGCCCTGCATGATGGCGCTGACGAACAGCTGCTGGAAGCGGCCCACCGGAATGCCGGAGCCGGTCACCGGGCTGGCCAGCGTGGACACGTCGCCGCTCCAGCTCGCCTGACGCAGCAGGCGCCGGTTCAGGCGGTCGGTTTGCGGACGGCGCGCGTTGGCCACGGTTGGGTCCTGGGCGCCGGCCAGCACGCCCTTGCTCGCCAGTAGCAGGCAGGCCTCGTGCAGCTGGCCGAGCACGATGCCCTCGCTGCGCAGCGACGCCTCCATGTTGCCGATGGTACGCACCGCGTGATCGCCCAGCAGCTTGATGATGGGGGCGTAGATGGCCTCGGTCAGCGCGGCGTCGCCCAGCGCGCCCTTGATGGCGAGGGTGACCGATGCCGGCGCTTCGCACAGCACCACGCGCTGGGCGCGCAGCTGTTCGGCGCACTCGAGCGCCCGCAGCGGGCGCTTGCCCTTGACCCAGTACTCGCGGCGGAACTGCTGGCACACCATGAAATCGTAGACGCTTTCGCGGAACGTCGGGTCGCCCAGTTCCTTGAGCAGCTGCTGCTGGTCCGGCGTCAGGTTGAGCGCCGGGACCAGGTCGGTGAAGGCGGCCGAGCAGGCGAAGTCCAGCTTGGCCGTGGACAGCAGCTGCGCCATGTCGGCAAACGACATCGGCAGCCAGTCGCGGTTGAAGTACTCGTGGGCCAGGTAGTGGCGGTCGAGGGTTTCCATGAACTTCAGCCGCTCCGCGATCTGCGGATTGGTGCGCGCAAACAGGGGATTGGTGGCCATCAGCCGGTTGGCGAAGGCGAGGGCGCCATCGACCTTGGCCAGCACGCCGGCGCCCGGCGGCGTCAGCGTGGCGGCGTGCTGCGTCATCAGGTCGCGCATGGGGACCATGGCCGCGTAGCCGGGCTGGGTGTTGTAGCTGATGTACAGCACGCCGCCGACCCTGAGCTTGCGCCGCACGAAGTCGACGATGATGGCGCGGTTTTCGTCCGAGATCCAGCTCCAGATGCCGTGTACGCCGATGAAGTCGAAGTCCGGCAGGTCGGCCCGGCTGCAGAATTCGGCGAAGGACTGGTCGAACAGGCGGGGGCCGCCGTCGATGCCGGCGGCCAGTTCCTGCGCGTAGCCGGCCTGCGCCGGATTGAAGTCGGTGCCGTACCACTGGACGGCCGATGCGGCGCCGTGGACGTTGATGCTGAGTCCCTGGCCGAAGCCCAGTTCGCACGCGGTGGCGGCCTGCGGCGGCGCCAGGCCCTGCTTCAGCAGCGCCAGGTTGGCCCGCAACGGATTGAGCGCATCATAGTAGCCGTAGGTATAGCCGATGTCCGCGACGTAGCCGCTGGTCCAGTCCGTCATAATCCATCCTTCGTCATGAATGTGGTCTGCCGATTTTAATGCTGTTTTGTTATGATAAGCAGGTTTAAAGCCTTATCGTGTGCGCGATTGGAGCCGGGATGAAGGGAATCGTTGTTGCGGCCTGCCTGGCGGCACTGCCGCTGGCCGCCTGGCCGTTGCCGGAAGCGCCGGCCCAGGCGTCCAGGCCGGCGGTGAAGCCGGCCGAACCGGTCGCGGGGGCCCTGAGCCGGCCGCCGGCGCTGTCCGACGAATTGATACGCAAGGCCGTGCGCGACACCATCGCGGAGGACCCGCATCCGGTCGATCCGGCCAGGGCCACGGCCGGGGTCTACGGCACCACCACGCCCAGCGCGCACGACAAGATGAGCGCCGCCTTCGAGCAGGCCAAGGTGCCCGACTGCCTGCATGACGATGCGCTCAAGCTGCAGCCGGCCCACATCGGGCCGGTCGCGGTGGTGGGACCGTACTCGCTGCCGTGGGTGATCGCTGCGGCGATACGGGGCAAATGCCGCTGAGCCTTCAGAACGGGCTCACGCCGATCAGCATCCGGTGCAGCCAGTGGGCAAACAGCACCGACACCGCGATCCCCGCCACCACCGTGACCGCCGTCGCCCCGCCCTTGCCGGCTGGGTAGACGGTGCCGGCGGCGGCATCGCGCTTGCGGGCCGAGCGGAACAGCAGCACCGACCACACCAGGAAGCTGCCGAACAGGATGATGTCGTGCAGCGTGCCGTTGGCCAGCAGGTGGGCCAGCGCCCAGACCTTGACGGCCAGCGTCATCGGATGGTGCAGGCGCGCCTTGATGCCGTTGCGCGGCACGTAGGCGGCCACCAGCAGGATGAAGGACAGCACCATCAGCGGCGCCGCGATGTGCCGCATGAACACCGGCGGCGACCACACCACCACCGGCTGCTGGCGCGCCAGCCCGTAACCCCACAGCAGCAGCCCGAAGCCGGCCAGCGATACCAGCGAATACAGACCCTTCCAGCCGTTCTCGCCGAGCCGGGCACGCATGGCGGTGCGCCAGTCGTCCGCGAAGATGCGGACCGAATGCAGTCCGAGGAATATCAGCAAGCCCAATATCATTAGCGTCATCGTCGCATCCCTGGTGTTGGTTGAACTGCGCAGACGATACACCGGCCGGCGGCGGCACGCAACGTCAACGCAGGCGGCCGGCCAGGTGCACCACACCGTCGATGCCGGCCAGCCGCAGCGCGCGCCAGCCGTCGGCGCCGGCCTGCTGCGCCAGCTGCACCGACAGCG
>NZ_WWCX01000048.1:0-51790 GCF_009857655.1 Duganella vulcania | reverse complement strand
AGCGCGCCGGCGGCGCCGTCTGCGCGCTGGGCGCGACGGTGGCGCGCTCGCTGTTCGGCCGCCGCGATCCGTTGGGCGAGCGGCTGCGCATCAAGCAGTTCTCCTGCGTGATCGTGGCGCTGCTGGCGCCCAAGGGCCAGGGCGCGATGGGCAACGACCAGGACGACGTGGTGCTGCTGCCGCTGCACACGCTGCAGCGCCGCGTGACCGGCAACCAGCGCGTGAACACGCTGCTGATCTCCATGCAGGAGGGCAGCGACGCCACGGCGCTGCAGGCGCGCCTGCGGCTGTTGCTGCGCGAGCGCCGCAAGCTGGGCGCGGCCGAGGAGGACAACTTCAACATCCTCGACACGCGCCAGCTGGCCGAGACGATGTCCGGCGCCACCCGCGTGATGACCACGCTGCTGGCGGCGGTGGCGGCGGTCAGCCTGCTGGTGGGCGGCATCGGCATCATGAACATCATGCTGGTGAGCGTGACCGAGCGCACGCGCGAGATCGGCCTGCGGCTGGCCATCGGCGCGCAGGAGCGCGACGTGCTGCTGCAATTCCTGATCGAGGCCATGGTGCTGGCCGCGCTGGGCGGCCTGGCCGGCGTGCTGCTGGCGGCGCTGGCGACGGTGCTGATGGCGCGCGGCCTGCAGCTGCCGTACCTGTTCAATCCCGGCGTGAACCTGCTGTCCTTCCTGTTCTCGGCCGGGATCGGCGTGGTGTTCGGCTACGTGCCGGCGCGCCGCGCCGCGCGCATGGACCCCATCGAGGCGCTGCGCCACGAATAGCGGCGGGCCTACAAGGGCAACGCCGTCTCGTACTTCACTTCGCGCAGCGCCACGCTGGTGTTGACCTGCGCCACGCCGTTCAGCTTGACCAGCACATTGTGCAGGAAGTCGTGGTAGGCATCCATGTCCGCCACCACCACCTTGACCATGTAGTCCGAGCTGCCGGTGGTCTCGTAGCATTCCACCACCTCCGGGCGCAAGCGCATGGAGGCCTCGAACTGTTCGACCACGCCTTCTTCATGCCGCGCCAGCGAGATATGCAGCAGGCACACCACCGACAGCCCCAGTTTGCGGCGGTCCACCAGCGCGGTGTAGCGGACGATGTAGCCGTTGTCCTCCAATTCCTTCTGCCGCCGCCAGCACGGGCTGGCCGACATGCCGATCTTCTCCGCCAGCTCGTTCGACGAAATCCTGCCGTTTTTCTGCAGTTCCGCGAGGATTTTCACCGAGGCGGGGTCGATAGAAGTATTTTTCATGTTTTAGGTCAAATTTCGAAAGATTCTCGCCATTCTAGCCCCGCGCGCGGCAAAGATAGAAATAATTTTTCGATAGTCGCGGCATATCCTGTCTCATCAAAAAAAACATAACGAGACCATGAATACCTTGACCATTCCCGTGCCATTCCTGGCCGATCCGCACTACGCGCTGGACGACAACCTGACCCGCGCCGAAGGCCGCGTGTTCCTGACCGGCACCCAGGCGCTGGTGCGCCTGCTGTGCATGCAGAAGCTCAGCGACGAGGCGCGTCAACTCAACACCGCCGGTTTCGTCAGCGGCTACCGCGGCTCGCCGCTGGGCGCGGTGGACCAGGAACTGTGGCGCGCCAAGGACCTGCTGCAAGGCCACCACATCGAATTCCTCCCGGCGATCAACGAGGAGCTGGGCGCGACCGCCGTCATGGGTTCGCAGCAGGTCGAGGCCGACCCGACCCGCAAGGTCGATGGCGTGTTCGCCATGTGGTACGGCAAAGGGCCGGGCGTGGACCGCGCCGGCGACGCGCTCAAGCACGGCCACGTCTACGGCTCCTCGCCGCATGGCGGCGTGTTGGTGATACTGGGCGACGACCACGGTTGCGTGTCGTCGTCGATGCCGCACCAGAGCGAGCAGGCGCTGATCGCCTGGGGCATGCCAGTGATTAATCCGGCCAACATCCAGGAGTACATGGAGTTTGGCCTGTACGGCTGGGCGATGTCGCGCTACTCGGGCGCGTGGAGCGGCTTCAAGGCCATCTCGGAAACGGTGGAGGGCGGCGCGGTGGTCGAGCTGCCGCCGTTGCCGCGGTACGTCGTGCCCACTGATTACACCGCGCCGCCGGACGGCCTGCACAACCGCTGGCCGGACCTGCCGGGCCTCGCGCTGGAGCAGCGCGCCGCCGCCAAGCTGGAAGCGGTGCAGGCCTTCGCCCGCGCCAATTCCATCGACAAGCTGGTGGTGCCGGCGCCGCCCGCCACCATCGGCATCATCAGCGCCGGCAAGGCCTACCTCGATTTGCTGGAGGCGCTGGAGCGCATGGACCTGCCGCTCGAACGGCTGGAGCAGCTGGGCGTGCGCCTGTACAAACCCGGCCTGACTTATCCGCTGGAGCGCACCCGCCTGTCGGCGTTTGCCGAGGGACTGGCCGAGATCCTGGTGGTCGAAGAGAAGGGCGCGGTCATCGAGCAGCAGGTCAAGAACCTGTTCTACAACCTGCCGCACGAGCAGCGTCCCATCGTCATCGGCAAGACCGACCGCCATGGCGACGCGCTGTTGTCTGCGCTGGGAGAGCTGCGGCCGTCGCGCATCGCGCCGGCGCTGGTGCGCTGGCTGGCGCCGCATTTCCCGCAGCTGGACCTGGCGCGCATGCTGCCGGACTTCTGCGCCGCCGAGCTGCTGTCGAACGGCGCCGACGGCGTCAAGCGCACGCCGTATTTCTGCTCCGGCTGTCCGCACAACACCTCGACCCGCGTGCCGGAAGGCAGCCGCGCGCTGGCCGGCATCGGCTGCCACTTCATGGCGACGTGGATGAAGCGCGATACGAATTACCTGTCGCAGATGGGCGGCGAGGGCGTGAGCTGGGTCGGCTCCTCGCGCTTCGTCGGCGAGCCGCACGTGTTCCAGAACCTGGGCGACGGCACCTTCTACCATTCGGGATCGCTGGCGATACGGCAGGCCATTGCGGCGCGCACCAACATCACCTACAAGATCCTGTACAACGACGCGGTGGCCATGACCGGCGGCCAGCCGGTGGACGGCAGCCTGTCGGTGCCGCAGATCGTGCAGCAGGTGTGCAGCGAGGGTGCGAAGAAGGTCGTGGTGGTGACCGATGCGCCGGAAAACTACCAGGGCGTGACGCTGCCGGAAGGCGTGACCGTGCATCACCGCAGCGAGCTCGATGCCATGCAGCGCATGCTGCGCGAGATCGCCGGCGTGACGGTGCTGGTGTACGACCAGACCTGCGCCGCCGAGAAGCGCCGCCGCCGCAAGAAGAACAAGCCGGGCAAGGTGGTGTTTCCCGATCCGGCGCGGCGCATGGTGGTCAATCCCGCCGTGTGCGAAGGCTGCGGCGATTGCGGCGTGCAGTCGAACTGCCTGTCCATCCTGCCGCTGGAGACGGAGCTGGGACGCAAGCGCCAGATCGAGCAATCATCCTGCAACAAGGACTACTCCTGCGTCGAGGGCTTCTGCCCGAGCTTTGTCTCGGTGCTGGGCGGCGCGCTGCGCAAGCCGGAAAGCGTGAAGCTGTCGCTGGCCGACCTTGAGCAGGCGCTGGCCGCCTATCCGCAGCCGGCGCGCCACGCGCTGGCCAAGCCGTTCGAGATATTGGTGGCCGGCGTCGGCGGCACCGGCATCGTCACCGTCGGTGCGCTGATCTCGATGGCCGCCCACCTGGAAGGCAAGGGCGCCTCCACGCTGGACTTCATGGGCTTCGCGCAGAAGGGCGGCGCGGTGCTGTCCCATGTGCGCGTGGCCTCGTCGCCGTCGCGCCTGAACCAGGTACGCATCGACCTGCGCCAGGCCGACGCGGTGTTCGCCTGCGACCTGGTGGTGGCGGCCATGCCGGACAGCCTGTCCGTCATGCGCCACGGGCACACCAGGGTGGTGGCCAACGAGCGTGAAATCCCGACCGCCGAATTCACCCGCGAGCGCGACGCCTCCATCAACAAGGACGGCCTGCTGGAGAAGCTGGCCGCGTTGGCCGGCGCGGAGAACCTGTCGCAGCTCGACGCGCAGGAAACGGCGGCCCGCTTCCTCGGCGATCCGATCGGCGGCAACATCCTGTTGATGGGCTATGCGTGGCAACTGGGGCTGGTGCCGGTCGGCTTGGAGGCGCTGATGCGGGCGATCGAATTGAACGCCGTCGCCATCGACATGAACAAGCGCGCCTTCATGCTGGGCCGCCTGGCCGCCGCCGACCGCGCGGCGCTGGACCGCCTGGTGCAGCCGTCGCAGGTGATCCGGTTCGCCGCGCCGAAGTCGCTGGCCGAAACCGTGGCCTTCCGCGTCGACTGGCTGACCAAGTACCAGAACGCCGCCTACGCGCGCCGCTACTTCGATGCGGTGACCGCCGTCGAACTGCGCGAGATCGCGCTGGAAGGCAGCGGCTCGCGCAAGCAGTTGAGCAAGGCCGTGGCGCGCAACCTGTTCAAGGTCATGGCCTACAAGGACGAGTACGAGGTGGCGCGGCTGCATGCCGATCCCGCCTTCCGCGCGCAGATCGCCGCGCAGTTCGACGGCGACTACAAGCTGGCCTTCCATCTGGCGCCGCCGCTGCTGGCGCGCCGCAAGCCCGGTTCCGGCGTGCCGGCCAAGATGACCTTCGGCGCCTGGATGATGCCGGCCTTCGGCGCGCTGGCGCGGCTCAAGTCCCTGCGCGGCACGCCGCTCGACGTCTTCGGCTACACGCAGGAGCGCAAGCGCGAGCGCGCGCTGCGTGACCGCTACCTGGCCTTTGCCGGGGAACTGGCGTCCGGCCTGCGGGCCGACAACAAGGAGGTCGCGCTGAAGCTGGCGCAGTTGCCGGACCAGGTGCGCGGCTACGGCCACGTGAAGCTGGCGGCGCTGGACAAGGCCGATGCGCAGTGGACCGAACTGGCGGCACGCTTCCGCGCCGCCAAGGTGGTGGAACTGAAGCGCCAGGCCTGATCAGTTCCTGGCCGGGTCGTAGGACAGCTCGGCTTTGTAGCCTTCCGGCGCGATCGAGGTATCGAAAGGATAGCTGCCGTAGTTCTGCTGGTCGACCAGTCCGAGGTTGACCAGGATGGTGTGCGGCAGGTCCTTGCCGCGCCCTTCCAGCACGTTGACGGCGGCGTTGATCGCCACCCGCGCCTGGCTCACGCCCTTGGTGTCGGCGGCGGCGTAGATGTCGCCGCTGCGGATCAGGCGGGCGATTTCGTCGGTCAGGTCGAAGGCCACCACGCGCAGCTTGCCCTTCAAGCCGGCCGCCTTGACCGGCTGGACCGCAGCCGGCGCGCAGCCGGTGCAGCCGAGCAGGTAATCGAGCTTGGCGCCGTGCTTGGCCAGCATCTGTGTCGCCAGCTGCGCCTGGATCTTGCGGTCGCTGTCGCCGTAGCGGATGTCGATGATGTTAACCGGGATCGCCGCTTCCGCCGCGGCGATCCGCGTGCCGTCGACTTCTCCCTTGACCCAGCCCGCGCCCATCGGGCCGGGCAGCAGGCCGACGTTGACCGACTTCAGCCCGCGCCGCTGGGCGTCGCGCACCATCCAGCGGGTCGCCTCCGTCCCCATCGCGCGCAGCGAGGTGGTCACCTTGATCGCCAGGTCGTCGCTGCGGCTGTCGTTGGCCAGCTCGAACACCGGGATGCCGGCGGCGCGCGCCTTGGCGATCGAATTGTTATTGGCCGTCATGCCGATCGGCGAGATGACGATGGCGTCGTATTTGGCCGCGATGGCCTGGTCCATCTGCTGCAGCTGGCCTTTGATGTCGTCGTAGCCGGTGGCGGGCAGGATGTCGACCGCCACGCCCAGCCGGCGCGCCTCGCTGATGACGCCATAGCTGCAGCCGACCCAGTACGGATCCTTCAGATGCGGGAACAGGAAGGCGATGCGCCAATGCTTGCTGGCCTTGGGCGCCATCGCATAGCTGCCGGGGACCACGCGGCCGCTGGCCAGCGCGTCGTCGGCCGAGCCGTTGGCTTGCAGCGGGCGGAAGATCGATACCACCGGCACTGGCGCGAATTTGGCGACGGGCGCCGCCGGGGCTGCGATGGCGGGCAGGATGCCCAGTGCGCCAAGGCTGGCCAGTATTCGTAAACGGCGTTTGAACATACGATGTTTTTCTTCCGATTCGGCGGATGGAGCTTGTTTAGTACAATTCTAACCGCATCGGCTGGCCCGGGGGCCAAGCTGACAATTGTCATGTCAAAGTTGTGGCATTTGCGTCTGGTCCGCCGCCTGGTCTCGCGGCACACTGTCGTCATTCCAACCCGGAGACTTCAATGAAACCTGTATTTTCGACCATGCTGTTCGCCTGTGGCCTCGGCCTGACCCTCCCGGCGCTGGCCGACACCTGGCTGATACGCGACGCCCGCGTGTTCGACGGCGCGCAGATGCACGCCAAACGCTCGGTGCTGGTCAAGGACGACAAGATCGCCGACGCCGACTTCCACGGCGCGGCGCCGGCCGGCGCCCACGTCGTCGAAGGCGCCGGCCGCACGCTGCTGCCAGGCCTGATCGACGCCCACGTCCACGCCTACCGCCACCTGGAGCTGCCGCTGATGTTCGGCGTGACCACGCAGATCGACATGTTCACCGCTGTGGAAACGATGCAGGCGATGGGCGCGAAGATGCGCGCCAACGCCAACCATGGCCAGGCCGACCTGTATTCGGCCGGCACGCTGGCCACCGCGCCGGAGGGCCACGGCACCGAATACGGCGTGCCGATCCCCACGCTGACGCGTCCCGGGGAGGCCCGGGCTTTCGTCGACGCCCGCATCGCCGAGGGCTCGTACTTCATCAAGATCGTGATGGAGAGCGGTTGGCCCGGCCATCCGATGAAAACGCTGGACCTGCCGACGGTCAAAGCGCTCATCGAGGCTGCGCATGCGCGCGGCAAGCTGGCGGTGGTCCACATCAGCAAGCTGGCCGACGCCCGCGCCGCGCTGGACGCTGGCGCCGACGGCCTGGCCCACCTGTTCAATGGCCACGACATGAGCGGCGAGGAAGTGGCAGCCTTCGTCCGGTTGGCGCAGCAGAAGCACGCCTTCATCATCCCGACCCTGAGCGTGCTGGAAAGCGTCGCCGGCCTGCGCGAGGAGGACGTGATGGGGGATGCTGGCCTGGCGGCCCTGCTCACCAAGGAGCAGATGGCGCCGTTGAAGTCCCCGTACGGCGCCCAGCCCAACCCCGCGCTGATGGCGGCGCCGCGGCAGCTGGTGGCGGCGCTGGGCAAGGCCGGCGTGCCGGTGCTGGCCGGGACCGACGCCGGAAACGCCGGCACCCAGCACGGTGTGAGCCTGCTGCACGAAGTACGCTCGCTGGTGGAGGCCGGGCTGACGCCGCAGCAGGCGCTGGCCGCCGCCACGTCGGCGCCGGCGCGCGCCTTCAGGCTGGCCGACCGCGGCCGCATCGCCAAGGGCTACAAGGCCGACTTGCTGCTGGTGCAGGGCGACGCCGGCAGCGATATCGGTGCGCTGCACCACATCGTCGAAGTGTGGAAGGACGGCGACGCCGCCAGTCCGCTGCGCAAGGCACAGCAGGACAAGGTGGCGCAGGAGCTGGCGCCGCGCACGCAGCCTCCGGTGGCGTTGCCGGAAGGCGGACGTATCAGCCAGTTCACGGCCGACAAACTGGCCAGCCCGATCGGCATGGGCTGGATGCCGTCCACCGACCAATTCGCCGGCGGCAAATCCACCGTCGACTTGAAGGTGCGGGAGGCCGGCACGGTGGTGGTGAGCGCGAAGGTGGTGCCCGGCTTTGCCTATCCCTGGGCCGGACTGGCCTTCATGCCCGGCGCGCAGGTCATGCAGCCGGCCGACCTGCGCGGCGCCAAGGTGCTGCGCTTCCGCGTCAAGGGCGACGGCCGGCGCTACAATGTCGCCGTCCTGTCGAGCGGGTTGACCATCCCGGTCAACCAGGGCTTCGAGACCTCGGACGAATGGAAAGAGGTGGCGCTGCCGTTCGACCGCTTCAACGGCATCGACTTCGGCGCCGTGACCATGATCGCGTTCAACGCCGGCCCGGCGGTGGGCGACTACCAGTTCCAGATCGCCGACGTGCGGCTGGTGAACGAATGACAGAACGGGGGAGAGCTTGGGCATAGCACAGAATGTAGTGAACGCGCTGCGCGCACCATGGGTGCCGCCGGCCGTGGGCAAGGGCCCGTACCTATGGGCGTGGTCGTTCCTGTTCATCCTGTGGAAGTACGTCTACGTCGCGCCCAGCCCGGCCGAGGTGGTGTGGCTGGCGCTGACGGTGCTGGTGTTCTTTCCCGTGTATTTCCTCAGCTTCTGGCGCTGCAACCTGCAGGTGGTGCCGCTGCTGCTGTTCGTCGTGCTGCTCGGGGTGTTGTGGGCGCCGTACAATTCTGGCGCCAGCACCTTCTTCATCTTCGGCTGCGCCATGTGCTCGCGCTTCGAACGGCGCGGCTATTCCTACCTGGGGATCGCGCTGGTGCTGCTGTGCGCCTGCGTGATGACCCCTTATGTCACGTTGAAGATCAACTTCCTGGCGCCGGCGCTGATCGTCGGCGGTCCGGTCGGATTCGCCAGCGTCATCGAGGAAAGCATGCGGCGCTCGCGCGACCAGCTGGTGCGCAAACAGGAGGAGGTGGCGCACCTGGCGCGCATCGCCGAGCGCGAACGCATCTCGCGCGACCTGCACGACCTGCTGGGGCATACGCTGTCGATGATCGCGCTGAAGGCCGAGCTGGCGGGCAAGCTGCTCGAGCGCGACCCGGCGGCCTGCCGCGACGAGATCCGCGATATCGAGCAGGCCGCGCGCAACGCCTTGAGCGAGGTGCGCTCGGCGGTGACGGGCATCCGCCAGACCGGCTTCGCGCACGAGCTGGCGACGGCGCGCGCCAGCCTGGCGGCGGCCAATGTCGGCTTCACCGAGCAGGTGCAGCCTTGCGTGCTGCCGGCCGCGCTGGAGAACGTGCTGTCGCTGGCGCTGCGCGAGGCGGTGACGAATATCCTGCGCCACGCCGGCGCCTCGCACTGCGAGGTGAGCATGACGCTGGAGTCGGGCATGCTGCTGCTGCGGGTGCGCGACAACGGCCAGGCGCTGGAGCGGGGCGGCGCCATCGTCCACGGCTCGGGCCTGCACGGCATGAAGGAGCGCGTGACGGCGCTGGGCGGGCGGCTGGCGCTGCGGGTCGACCGCGGTCTGGCGCTGGAACTGAGTTTGCCGATGGGAGGAACAGCATGACGATGATATCCGTGGTGATCGCCGAAGACCAGGCGCTGGTGCTGGGCGCGCTGGCCGCGCTGCTCAAGCTGGAGGGCGATCTCGATGTGGTGGGCCGCGCCGCCAACGGCCAGCAGGCGCTGGCGCTGTGCGAATCGCTGCGGCCGGACATCCTGCTGACCGACATCGAGATGCCGCTGATGACCGGGCTGGAACTGGCCGCCGCGCTGGCCGCGCAAAGCCTGCCGACGCGGGTGATGATCGTGACCACCTTCGCCCGCAGCGGCTATCTGCGGCGCGCGCTGGGCGCCGGCGTGCGCGGCTACCTGCTCAAGGACGCCCCGGCCGAGACGCTGGCGGCGGCCATCCGCACCGTGCACGCCGGCGGCCGCGCCATCGCGCCGGAACTGGCGCTGGAGAGCTGGAGCGGCAAGGAAGATCCGCTCAACGAGCGTGAGCGGCAGGTGCTGCGGCTGGCCGGCGAGGGTTGCAGCAGCGGCGACATCGCGCGCCGGATCCACCTGTCCGAGGGCACGGTGCGCAACTACCTGTCGGAGGCGATCAGCAAGCTCGATGCCGGCAACCGCGTCGAGGCCTTCCGCCTGGCCCGCGATGCCGGCTGGCTGTAATAGAATAGCGCGACTTTTCCCCACCTTAGGAGTTTCCATGCATCGTCATCTCGCAGCGCTGCTGCTGGCCCTGGCCGCGCTCGACGCCGCCGCCAGTGAATCGGCCAGCGGCACCTTCACCGCGACCCAGTCCTGCGAGGCGTTCGCCTCCTTCGCCAAGCGCACCAATCCGGGCGAGGCCAAGGTCGCCGCCGGCACCGCCTACACGGTGCGCGAGATTAACAAGGTCGAATACGACTGGCTGCGGGTGGAGGTGCCCGGCGCCCAGCCGTCGTTGCGCTGGGTGCAGCGCAGCTGCGGCACGCCGGCGCTGGCCGAGCAGGCGGTCAAGGCGCCGTCCGGCGGCAACGGCGGCGGTGAGTCGTGCAGCATCGCCAACAAGCAGGACAGCTATGTGCTGGCGATCACCTGGCAGCCCGGGTTCTGCGAGCACGTGCCCTACAACGGCAAGAAGCCGGAATGCGACGCCATGAACAGCGGCGCGCTGGAAGCCAAGACCCTGAGCCTGCACGGCCTGTGGCCGAACAAGAAAGAATGCGGCACCCGCTACGGCGGTTGCGAGGGCCCGGCTTTCGCGCTGACCAAGGAAACCATCGACAAGGTGGCGCCGTGGATGCCCAACTTCTACTTCGAGCGCACGTTCGGCGCGTACGAGTGGAACAAGCACGGCAAATGCCAGGCGCTGCCGCCGGACGAGTATTTCGTCAAGGCGGTGTCGGCGGTCAAGGTGGTGAACGATTCGGAGGTCGGCAAGATCGTGCTCGGCAGCGCCGGCAAGAGCTTCCGTGTCGGCGAGTTCTTCGACCGCGTCAAGGCGCGCTATGGCGAGCGCGTGGCGGCCAGCATCACGCTGGTGTGCACCCAGCGCAAATACCTGCAGGAGATCCGGGTGGCGCTGCCGCTTGATTTCAGCACCGGCGGCGAGCTGCCGCAATTGGTCGGCAACGCCGCCCCGGCGGCGCCGCGCGAGATCGGCTGCGACGACCAGGTGCTGGTCGAGGCGGCTGGCAGGAACTAAAAGGCCAGGTCCGCGCTCAGGCGGCCGGCAATTCCTGCAGTCCGCTCCAGGACAGCGACGCCGCTTCCGTCACCAGCACCGAGACCCCGGGCTGGATGGTTTCCGCCAGGCGGTGGACGGCGTCGCGCACCTCGTTGATGGTTTCGCCGCCGTGGTACATGAAGGTGCCGGGCGGCAGGTGGTAGGCGCGCCCATCGTCGGCCCTGACGCCGGCCGCGATATTGTATTTCGACAACTCGTGACTCAGGCGCACGATGGTGTCGGCGGCGGCATCGGTGAAGGAGACTTGGATTATGTAGTTGATCATGGTCGGGCCTTGGTTGATGAAGTTGCATCATGCAGCAAGGCCCAGGCAAAAGCAATCCAAAGAAAAGCCCCGAGCAGGCGGGAAACCTGTCGGGGCTTATGTCAAGTGGCCGGAGAAAGCTTGTTGACTGAAGAGCATGATAATGGGGGATGCTTAAGATTGCCTTAATTGCCATTCCGGGCAGGGGCTTTGGCCGCGCGCGCGGATGGTGTAGCATGCGGGACGGCGATTTGGCCGGGCGCACAGGCGCCGGCCCGCCGGTATTTCGAGGACAATTATGCAAATCAAAATTAACGACGTGTTGCGCGGCTATATCGAGCCGCTGACCGAGGCCGAATATGCGGCCCTGGAGCGCAGCATCCTGGTGGAAGGCTGCCGCGACGCGCTGGTGCTGTGGGAAGACGTGCTGGTGGACGGCCACAACCGCTACCAGATCTGCCAGCAGCATGGCATTCCGTTCAAGGTCACGGAAAACACCAGCTTCCGCAACCTGGACGACGTCAAGCTGTGGATGATCGATAACAACCTGGGCCGCCGCAGCATCTCCGACTTCCAGCGCGGCGTGCTGGCGCTGCGCAAAAAGGAAATCGTCGCGGCCCGCGTGGCCGAGCTGGCCGCGCAGGCGGCCGCCGAGGACGCGGCCATCGCGCCGCCCGAGGGAGAGGCGCCCAAGGCCAAGCCGGCCGCCATGCCGCTGACCTCGCGCGAGGACATCGCCCGCGCCGCGCGCCTGAGCAGCGCCACCATCAGCCAGATCGAAAAGATCCAGAAGACGGCCACGCCGGAGCTGGTGGAGGCGGTCCGTTCGGGCACGATCTCGATCAACGCGGCCGCCACCGTGGCCTCGCTGCCGGAGGCGGACCAGGTGGCAGCGGTGGCCGGCGGCAAGAAGGAGTTGCAGAAGGCCGCCAAGGAGGTGCGTGAACTGCGCGCCGCCTCGCGTCCGGCCAAGGAACCGAAGGAGGGCGGCGGCGATTACGGCCGGCCGCTGACCGAGGTCGAGGAACTGCGCGCCGAGAACGCCTCGCTCAAGGAAAAGAACGCGGCGCTGCGGGCGGAAATCACCGCGCTGCAGCTGCGTATCTCGGAACTGGTCGACGCCAGCTGAGTTGTAGTTCCCACCACCGCCCGGAGTCCTGTCGATGCGTTCAAGCCTAGCCCTGATGTGTTGTGTTGCGATGAGTACGGCGGTGGCGGCGCCGCCGGTGGCCCAACCGATGGCCAAGGCGGAGGCCGCGCGCCTGAAGGCCGCCGCCCAGCGCGTGACCATCCTGCGCGACAAATGGGGCATCCCCCACGTCTACGGCAAGACCGACGCCGACGCCGTGTTCGGCCTGATGTACGCGCAGGCCGAGGACGACTTCAAGCGGGTCGAGCGCAATTACATCAACGCCATGGGCCGGCTGGCCGAAGTCGAAGGCGAGGCCGAGCTGTATCGCGACCTGCGCATGAAGCTGTTCATCAATCCGGCCGACCTGCAGGCGCAGTACAAGCAAAGCCCGGCATGGCTGAAGCAGCTGATGGTGGCCTTCGCCGACGGCTTGAACTACTACCTCGCCACCCACCCCGGCGTGAAGCCGGCGCTGATCACGCACTTCGAGCCGTGGATGGCGCTCAGCTTCAGCGAAGGCAGCATCGGCGGCGACATCGAGTCGGTGGACATCAAGCAGCTGCAGGAGCTGTACGCCAACGGCGCCAAGCTGCCGCTGGCGCCGCCGGTGCTGCTGTCGGCGCGCGGCGATGGCGTCGACCTGGACAAGGAGCCGGGCGGCTCCAACGGCTTCGCCATCGCGCCCGCGCTGACCAGGGACGGCCACGCGCTGCTGCTGATTAATCCGCACACCTCGTTCTACTTCCGGCCCGAGGTGCAGGTGCACAGCGAGCAGGGCCTGAACGCCTACGGCGCCGTGACCTGGGGCCAGTTCTTCGTCTACCAGGGCTTCAACGACCGGCTGGGCTGGATGCACACGTCCGGCGGCGGCGACGTCATCGACGAATACCTGGAGACCATCAGCGAGAAGGACGGCCAGTTCTACTATCAATATGGCCAGGAGCTGCGGCCGTTGAAGGCGGTCGACATCGCGCTTCCCTACAAGACGGCGGACGGCATGGCCGGCAAGACGGTCAGGGTCTACTACAGCCACCACGGCCCGATCGTGCGCGCAAAGGATGGCAAGTGGATCGCCGTGCGCCTGATGAACGAACCCTTGAAGGCGCTGACGCAATCCTACATCCGCACCAAGGCCCGCAGCTACAAGGACTTCTGCAAGGCCATGGAGCTGCGCACCAACTCGTCCAACAACACCGTGTACGCCGACGCCGACGGCAACATCGCTTACTTCCATGGGAACTTCATCCCCAGGCGCGATCCGCGGTTCGACTGGAAGCATCCGGTCGACGGCAGCGATCCCGCCACCGAATGGCAAGGCCTGCACGCGGTGAAGGACACCATCACGCTGTTCAATCCGAAGAACGGCTGGATACAGAACACCAACAACTGGCCCTACACGGCGGCCGGCGCATACAGCCCGAAGGCGCGCGACTATCCGGCCTATATGTCGATGAATCCCGAGAACCCCCGTGGCATCCACGCGGTGCGGGTGCTGGAGAACAAAAACAACTTCACGCTCGACAGCCTGATCGCCAGCGCCTACGACACGCAGCTGCCGGCCTTCGAGCCGCTGCTGCCGCAGCTGTTCGCGGCCTGGGACGAGCTGCCCGGCGGCGATCCGTTCAAGGCCGGCCTGGCGCCGCAGGTCGCCGCGCTGCGCGGCTGGAACATGCGCTACGCGCTGGATTCGGTGCCGACCTCGCTGGCGATCTTCTGGGCGCAGGACTTGACGGCGACCTACGGCCCGGCCGCCAAGGCGCGCGAGGTGCAGGTGCTCGACTACCTGCAGGCCGCGATCACGCCGCAGCAGCGCTTGCAGGCATTGGAGCGCGCCTCGGCCAAGCTGGCGGCGGACTTCGGCACCTGGCGGACGCCGTGGGGCGAGATCAACCGCTTCCAGCGCCTGACCGGCGACATCGTCCAGCCCTTCGACGACAACAAGCCCAGTTTGCCGGTGGCGTTCGCGTCGGCCAACTGGGGTTCGCTGGCGGCCTACGGCATGACGTCAAAGAGCCAGACCAAAAAGATCTACGGCGAGCGTGGCAACAGCTTCGTGGCGGCGGTGGAGTTCGGGCCCCGCATCAAGGCGCGCAGCATCCTGGCGGGCGGGGAGAGCGGCGATCCGGCCTCGCCGCATTTCAGCGACCAGGCCGCGATGTATGCGCGCGGCGAATTCAAGGACGTGTTGTTTTACAAGGCGGATGTGGAGAAGCACCTGGAACGCAGGTATCACCCCGGCGATTGAGGCTGTTCCTCGGGCGGCGCGGCTTGGGGGGCTTCCGGCGCCGGCACCTGGGCGGGCTCCCGGATCCATGCCAGGTTCTCGACCTTGTTGTTGCGCGGGTTGCCGTCCTTGTGGCGGACGTTCTTCAGGCCCGATGGATTGGGCAGGTGGACCTCGGCCACCAGGTCATGCACCAGGAATTCGCCGGTGCGCTGGCCGTTGCGCAGCTTGACCATCAAGCCT
This sequence comes from Duganella vulcania, assembly GCF_009857655.1. Taxonomy (NCBI): domain Bacteria; kingdom Pseudomonadati; phylum Pseudomonadota; class Betaproteobacteria; order Burkholderiales; family Oxalobacteraceae; genus Duganella; species Duganella vulcania. The sequence continues at coordinate 37,139 of NZ_WWCX01000048.1, read as the reverse complement.
TCCGGCGTGACCTTGGGCCGCAGCGCCGTCACCTTGGGGCCGCCGGCGGCCAGCACGCGGCCATCCTTCGACACCTTGTAGAAGTCGCTGCCGGGCACCGGCTTGGCGCTGGCCACGCCAATCGAGTAGATGGCGCCTATGGCCACTACGCCAATGATGATTAAGAGGAATTCCATGAGCTCTCGGGCGAATTACGCAATGCCCGGATACTAGCACCTAAATCGCATCGAGCGAACGGCGAATATCGGCCTTTAAATCCTCTATATCCTCGATTCCCACCGACAGCCGTATCAGCCCGTCGCCGATGCCCAGCTTGGCGCGCTGCGCCGGCGGGATGGTGGCGTGCGTCATCAGCGCCGGATGCTCGATCAGGCTTTCGACGCCGCCCAGGCTCTCGGCCAGCGCGAACACCGAGCAGCATTCCAGGAAGCGGCGCGCGCCCGGCAGGTCGGTCTTCAGGTCGATCGAGATGATGCCGCCGAAGCCGTCCATCTGGCGCTTGGCCAGCTCGTGCTGCGGGTGCGACTCCAGGCCGGGGTAGTAGACCTTGCGCACTTCCGACTGCTGCTCCAGCCAGCGCGCCAGTTCCAGCGCGCTGCGGCAGTGGCGTTCCATGCGGATCGCCAGCGTCTTCACGCCGCGCAGCGCCAGGAAGCTGTCGAACGGGCCGGCGATGGCGCCCACCGAATTCTGCAGGAAGCCGAGCTGCTCGTTCCAGGCCTGCTGGTGCGGCTCGCCGCCCACCACGGCGATGCCGCCGATGATGTCCGAGTGGCCGTTCAGGTACTTGGTGGTCGAATGCACGACGATGTCGAAGCCGTGTTCCAGCGGGCGCTGCACCAGTGGGCTGGCGAAGGTGTTGTCGGCCACGGCGATGATGCCGCGCTCGCGGCAGATCTTGGCGATCGCCTTCAGGTCGGCCAGCTTGAGCATCGGGTTGGTCGGCGTTTCGACCCACACCATCTTGGTTTCGGGCTTGATCGCGGCCAGCAGGTTTTCCGGGTTGGTCAGGTCGACGTAGGTGAAGTCGTGGCCGGCGCTGCGGCGGCGCACGCGCTCGAACAGGCGGTAGGTGCCGCCGTACATGTCGTCGCCGGCGATGATGTGGCTGCCTGCGTCGGCCAGTTCCAGCACCGTCGAGATCGCCGCCAGGCCGGAGGCGAAGGCGTAGCCCTGCGCGCCGCCTTCCAGGTCGGCCACGCAGCGCTCCAGCGCCCAGCGGGTGGGGTTGTGCGAACGGCCGTAGTCCAGGCCCTTGTGCACGCCCGGGCTGTCCTGCACGAAGGTCGAGGTGGCGTAGATGGGCGGCATGATGGCGCCGGTCGATGGGTCGGGCGATTGGCCGGCGTGGATCACGCGCGTGGCCAGGGCGGCTTTTTTGTGCGGTTGGCTCAAGATAAAGTCCTTCTCAGGTGGTTCAGCAAATCGAAGCGGGTGATCAGGCCATAGAACGCGTCGGCGTCGGCCACCACGGCGGTCAGGCCGCGGTCCAGCGTGCTGCGCAGCGCCTGTACGCTGGCGCTCGGGTGCAGCGTTTCAAGGCGGGAGGTCATCGTCGCGCCGACCAGGCTGGAGAATTGTTCGGCATGGTTGTCGACCTTGAGCAGCAGGTCCGACTCGTCGATGATGCCGACCAGCTTGCCGTTCTCCAGCACCGGCAGCTGCGCCACGTCGGTGCTGCGCATGCGGTTGAAGGCGGTCAGCAGCGTGTCGCCGGGGGCGACGCTGACGACGTCGCCCTCGTCGTGGCGGCGGCCGATCAGGTCGCGCAGGTCGTGCAGCGGTTCGCGCCGCAGCAGGCCCTGGTCGTGCATCCAGCCGTCGTTGTAGACCTTGGACAGGTAGCGCGTGCCGGTGTCGCACACGAAAGTGACCACGCGCTTGGGCGTGGTCTGCTCGCGGCAGTACTTGAGCGCGGCGGCCAGCAGCGTGCCGGTCGACGAGCCGCCCAGGATGCCTTCGGCGCGCAGCAGGTTGCGGGCGCTGTCGAAGCTTTCCTGGTCGGTGATGGTGTAGGCCCTGCGTACGCCGCTCAGGTCGGCGATCGCGGGAATGAAATCCTCGCCGATGCCTTCCACCGCCCATGAGCCGCTGGTGTCGGACACGCGGCCGGTCTCGACGTATTCGGTGAGGATGGAGCCCTTGGGATCGGCCAGCACGAAGCCGACTTGCGGCGCGGCCTTGCGGAAGTAGCTGGTCAGCCCGGCCAGCGTGCCGCCCGAGCCGACGCCGACCACGATGGCGTCCAGCTCATGGCCCATCTGTTCCCAGATCTCCGGGCCGGTGGTGGTCTCGTGCGCCAGCGGATTGGCAGGGTTGTTGAACTGGTCCGCGAAGAAGGCGCCGGGCAGCTCGCGCGCCAGGCGGGCGGCGTAGTCCTGGTAGTAGTCGGGGTGGCCCTTGCCGACATCGGAGCGGGTGGTGCGCACCTCGGCGCCGAGCGCCTTCAGGTGCAGCACCTTTTCGGTGGACATCTTGTCCGGCACCACCAGCAGCACGCGGTAGCCCTTGAGGCGGCCGACCAGCGCCAGGCCCAGGCCGGTGTTGCCGGCGGTGGCTTCGACGATGGTGCCGCCCGGTTGCAGCCGGCCGTCGGCCTCGGCCGCTTCGATGATGGACAGGCCGATGCGGTCCTTGATCGAGCCGCCGGGGTTCTGCGATTCGAGCTTGAGGAACAGCTGGCAGGGGCCGGTGTCCAGGCGGGTGACCTGGACCAGCGGGGTGTTGCCGATGAGTTTGAATAATGCGGGGGTGGGCATACGATTCTCCTTGCGAACTGTCGGCACGGGAGGATTGTGTCCGCCCGTGCTTTTTTGTAAAGAGCGGATGGTAGGCCGCTCGATAAGCGCTGGAAACGAATGTTTTCGAGTTTCTATATGCGAAAAGGACAACGGCCAGTATGCGCCTTTTTGAAGAACGACGGTTTATAATCGCGCTCTTCAAAAGGGGCAGTAGTGGCTAAACTTTATTTCCGATATTCTGCGATGAACGCAGGCAAGTCCACCGCGATGCTGCAAGTGGCGCACAACTATGAAGAGCAAGGCCAGCAGGTGCGCCTGTTCACCGCCGCCATCGACAACCGCTACGGCGTGGGCCAGGTGACGTCGCGGCTGGGGCCGCAGCGGCAGACCGAGGTGTTCGATGCGGACACCAATTTCCTCGACGCCATCGACCGCAAGATCGCCTGCCTGCTGATCGACGAGGCGCAGTTCCTCAGCACGCGGCAGGTGCAGCAGTTGCACCAGCTGGCGCAGGTGCGCGGCATCCCCGTGATCACCTACGGCCTGCGCACGGACTTCCGCGGCGAGCCATTCCCCGGCTCGGCCTATCTGCTGGCGCTGGCCGACGATATCGAAGAACTCAAGAACATCTGCACCTGCGGCAAGAAGGCCACCATGAACATCCGCGTCGACGAGAACGGCAAGCGCCTGAAGGAAGGCGAGCAGATCAGCATCGGCGGGAATGAAAGCTACCGCCAGGCTTGCGGGCGGTGCTTCTACACCGACTGAGCGGATACCAGGCAGGCTCGATTATCCAATCGTGCTAGATAGATAACATTTCTGTGTTCTAATGCGGGTCTTGATTTTCCAAGACGCCGACATCACGCTCGAAGCGGCGACATCATGATTCACGGGCCAGCATGGCTGGAAGGGATATCCATGAGCTACGCACCTATGGACGCCGCACCTGATGCGGATGAGACAGAAGCCGACAGCGAGGCCTTCACCTGGGACATCGAAGAGATCAGCCTGGACGTGGCCAACGGACTCGTGCCCTTCCTGGGCCAGGCGATCAATATCTATGACACCATCACATGCATGATGACGCTCCACGAGAGCACGTCGGCGGAAGACCAGATGCAAGCCAAATTCGACCTGGTCCTGGCGCTGGTGGGGTGGACACCAGGTCCGGGCGGCGGCGTCAAGAAGACGATCCGTTATGTCAACAAGTATCCCGGGCTTTTTGCTCCAAGACTGTTCGACGCTCTGCGTATGGATTGCCACAGGGTCGGCATCCACACCAGTGCGGAACTCTTGCTCGACAAATTATTCGATCCGGTCGGCCTGAAAAACCAGTTGGGTACAATCCAGAGCGCGATCGAAGGTTCGTGGCTTTACGACGACCTGCCCGCCGAAGGACGGCTCGCCTTGAGCACCTGCATGAGCAAGGTGCGCGCCGAGTTGCCGGCTATGATGAAGCTGGTCACACTCAAGTTGGACCACTGGAAGACTGAGCAGCGCAACAATGCGGCGCAACCCAGGCCAGCCTCCGCTCCCGTTTTGCCAACGCTACCCAAGAGCGGCCAAACCACGCACTACGTCGAATTCAACCATCACTGGCCGGACCTGACGCCTGTCGCGGGCGGCGCGTACCGTGCCGAATTCGCTGACGGTACCGTACGTGTCGGCAAGCTGGATGCCAAAGGCCACGCCCGCCTGGAGAATATTCCGCATGGCGTGGTCAAGGTCTATTTCGGAGAAGACCCTACACCGTTCACGCCAGACAGCGTCAAGGACGTTGGAAAGACCACGTTGGAAAAGGTGTTGAACGAGTTGGAAAACCACGACTACGCCATCGAGCCAGACGATGTTGAGTCGCTGCTGTACTGCATGGCTGGAAAGGATGTCCAATCAGACCTGTTTAGGTGAGCTTCATGCAATTTCATGAAAAACGCAGACAACAATTTTTGAGTGAACAGTATTTTCAGGAGGATATTCGATTTTCTCTTGCCATAAGTATTCCAAGTCGATTGCAAGTTCTGCACGCCGCTGATAGCGATGCAGCGGATAGAAGCCGCGTTTCAGAGGATACCGCCTATATCATATGCAAGAACTTTTTCTTGTATTACACGGCAGGCGAGTCGATAGCGGTTTTGCGCGATAGCTTTATTTCGGTTGTTGAGGCATACGAATGTGCAGCACGATATTATCGTGAATATAGAGAAAGCGCTGATGCGCCACTTTTCGGATTTCAAGAAATGGATGATTTTGAACGAATCATTCAACTGGTTGGCTTGGCAATTTTATTGCATCGACGCGAACTCATTCCACGCATCCATTCTTTAATCGCCAATTCCACCTACGACGGCAAAGATGCGATGTATGAAGAATTAATTGGTCATGATTTGCCGGATCGTCCGTTTCTTGATGCCTGGTACCACCAATTGCCATATTTGCATCTTCTTAATGCGACGGACGAGGAAGATCTAGAAGCAAAGATCATTCAGATGGAGAAGTACCTAAAGGTTTGGTACACGTCTATGAAGAAAGCTGGCTGGCACGATAGTCACTTGGGCGTGACGGAAGAAGGTGGCGCCTATTTTGGCTATTGGGCAATCGAGGCCGCCGCAATTGTTTATCTCTATAATATCAATGACAGCAGTTTCCGTGACCACATAGTCTATCCAAAAGACTTGGCGGACTTTGCCAGGGAGTTCGATCAACATGCAATTCCATGAAAAACGAAGGCAGCAATTTTTAGGCGAAAATTACTATGATTTTTTTACGAATTGCATAGAAAAGACAATTTTGCACTGGCGTGATCATATACCGGCCATTGCTGGCTCGGACGTATTTGGTCGTGCGTTGGCAGCGGGTGATGTCGCGAGTCAGACATTTGATCTATTTATCCTTAGATACACTGGCGGTGAGCCGATAGATGAGCTTCGCGATGATTTTACCAAAGTGATTGAAGCTTTCGAGCTAAGTACAAAATGCGAACGGGAATATTCAAAGGATCCACATTTCCCGCCGCTTCGCTTTGCCGAAATCGACGAATACGAACGTGGGATGCAACTCATTGGACTATGCTACCTGTTGCATCGCCGTGACTTGTTGCCGCGATTGGCCGCGATGCTCGATGCGTTTGCGGCCAAAGATACGCTCTATGAAGACCTGTTTGCCTATGAGCTCAAGGACCGTTACGAAGTCGACGAGTGGTACCACGATAAGCCGTATCGCAACCTCATTAACAGCTTTTATCGAGACACGCCGGAAGAAAGTATTGTGGATGTGGGGAAGTATCTGAAGGCTTGGTACGAGTCAATGAAGAAAGCACCCTGGCACGACAGTCATTTTGATACTAGCGAGAATGGTGGCGGATATTGTGGTTATTGGGCCATGGAAGCTGCAGCAGCCGTGTATCTTTTGGACCTGGACGATCAAAGTTTCCGCGATCACATCGTGTATCCCAAAGACTTGGTGGACTACGCCAGAAGGCTCGATAATCAGCCGCCTGCCGTAATCCTCCGTGCGTGAAAATTTACTCGCCGACCATCAACACCTGAACCAGCTGGCTGCCTTCCGGTGTGGACCAGCTGCCCGCCAGCTCCGCGATCAGCTGATTGGTTGTGGTCAGCGTGACGCCGGCGCGCTCCATGCGGCGCAGCGCGATGTCGTCGGCCATCTTGGTCGGCGAGCCGCCCGCATCGGCAACCACCTGCACTTCGTAGCCCATGCCCACCAGGCTTAACGCCGGGTAGACCGTGCACACGTCATTGGTCACGCCGGCCAGGATCAAGCGCTTGCGTCCGGTGGCCTTGACGGCGGCGGCGAAGTGTTCGTCGTCCATCGCGTTGACGATGCCCTGGCGCTTGACGCGATTGGCAAACTCGGCCGGCAAGATGGCCTCCAGCTCGCTCAGCAGCGGACCTTGGGCGGCTTCCTCCATGCTGGAAGTCAGCACGGTCGGCAGCTTCAGGATCTTGGCCGCCTGGGCCAGGATCAGCGCGTTGCGTTTCATTTCGTCGAAGGTGGTGGACTTGACCCAGCCCATCGTGCCGACCTGGTGGTCGATCAGCAAAAGGGCGGCGTTGTCGCTGGTGAATCTCTGGAAGGTCATGGTGATTGCTCCTTGGGGTTGAATGGTGCTTACGCGTGATTTGCCGGCGCAATGGGAGAGTCCAATGTGCCGAAATCGCCGTGTTGATAAGCCGCGATGGCGGCGGCGAGCGCCTCGGGCGACGCGAGCGCCATCGGGCCTTGCCAGTGCACCGGCTGGCGCAGCGGCGCACCGGTGAACACCACGGCCTTGGCGCTGCCCCGAACGGCTGAGAGCGAGATCGCGTGCGGTGCCTCCTGCGCCGGAAACGCCGGCAGCGTGAATTTTTCGAGTTCATACGTTTGCCCGTTGACCGACAATTCGCCGTGGATCGGCATGACGAAGGCGCTCTGGCCGGCCGCAACCGGCACGGTCAATTCGGCGCCGTCGTCAAGGCTGATATCGAGCAGGGTGATCGCGGTCGGCGGGCGCAGCGGGGAGTGCGCCTCGCCGAAGCTGCCGAGCGGTACGCGCACCTTCGCGCCGGGCAGTTGCACGACCGGCACATCCTCCGGCGCCAGGCTGAGTGCGTGCGGCGCGTCGGCCTGGCGTTCGCGGGCGAGGTTGACGAAGATTTGCAGCATATGGACGGTCTTGCCGGTCTCGACGGGAACCTCTTCGTGCACCAGGCCGCGGCCGGCGGCGGTCCAGTGCACGCCGCCCGGCGCGATCAGGTTGCGGTTGCCGAGGGAATCCCGATTGTCGATGCCGGTTTCCGAGTCGAGGAACAAATACGAGACCGCCGAGAAGCCGGCATGCGGATGCGGCGGAAACGTGGGCGCGCTGACCCATGCATGATCGACGCCGAGGATGGGATCGATCGGCTCGGCCGCCGCGCCGCCCCGCAACGAGTACGCGCGGAAGTAGCTGCCGTGATTCATGGGCCGCAGTTGGCCGATGGTGGGCCGGGTCATGTGCTCCTCCTCAGTGATGGTGAGGCATCATCATGCATTGGTGCACATTCAATGTAAATGTGGGAAAATGGATATAACTGATCCATTTTTGACGCAATTTCCATGAAAATATTGAACGACATGGCGCTCTTCGTGGAGGTTGTTAAAGCGATGAGTTTTCGTGGCGCCACCGCCGCGACCGGTGTGCCCAATTCCACCTTGTCGCGGCGCGTCACTGCGTTGGAGAAGTCGATCGGGCTGCGGCTGCTGCATCGGACGACGCGCAAGATCGAATTGACCGAAGCCGGCCAGCTGTATTTCGAACGCTGCAAGCGCATCGTCGACGAAGCCAACCTGGCGCATGAACAGCTGGGCGAAATGCTGGCGCAGCCAAGCGGCGTCTTGCGCGCTTCGATGCCGGAAGGTTTCGCCAACATCTTCCTTGCGCCGTTGATCGCCGAGTTCGCCCGCAGCTATCCCGGCATTCGTTTTGAATTGGATCTGAGCTCGCGGCCGGTTGACCTGGTCACGGAGCCGGTCGATGTGGCGATCCGCATGGGCGAGCCGCCGAGCTCGAACTTGATCGCACGCCGGCTCGCCGTGCTGCCGCGCTATCTCTACGCATCGCCTGCCTACCTGGATGCGGCCGGAGAGCCAAGCCAGGTGGCCGACCTGGCGCGGCATGAATGCCTCAGGCTACGCGCCTCCGAGCCCGACAGATGGTCTTTGCTCCAGGGCGACAACCGGGAGGAGGTCGTGGTGGGCGGCCGCTTTTTGCTCAACAGCGTGAGCATGATTCAGCGCCTCGCCACGCGCGGCATGGGCATCGCCGTCCTGGCCAGGGATATCGCCGCTGACGACGTAGCGGCCGGGCGCCTGCGCCGCGTGCTGCCGGATTGGCAGGCCACGCCGATCCCCGTCTACGCACTGACGGAGACGCGACTGCTGCCAGCGAAGATTCAGCGCTTCATTGATTTCTTGCGGGAGCATTTATTAGCGTCGACGAACGGCTCTGCGGACAGCCTCTGAATCTTCATGTCTTGCCGACGCTTGGGGGGGGGGCAGTAAGATCCCTTATAAAGGAGTCTGCCATGACGTCTGCTACCATACGCCTCGATCTTCGCCTTGAGCCCCGCGAGAAGGACAGGATCGCCAAAGCCGCCGCACTGCGAGGTATGGCCGTGTCGGCCTTCGCACGGGATGCCTTACTACGCGAAGCGGATGCCACCATCGCGGCGGATAGCGTTGTCGTGCTGTCTGAGCAGGAGTCGCGCCGTTTTCTCGTCGCGCTGGATGAACCATTCCGGCCGAACGATCGTCTGAAGAAGGCAATGGATGTGGCGTCCGGTCTAAAGGGGCGCCTCGCGGTGTCTCAATCCGAACAAGGCAAGGGCTATGGGCACATGTATTTGCCTATCGGTTATCCTTGACAGCTTTTTTTGCATGAATCTACAATGTATCTACATTGGGAGGTTCTATGGAATTATCAATTCAGAAATGGGGCAATAGCGCAGCGGTGCGTTTGCCTACCGAATTACTGGCCATACTCAAGGTTACTTTGGGCGACAAGCTCAGCGTGAACGTGCAAGCTGAAGGAGTGCTGTTGAAAGCTGCACGTCCGTCGTTTTCGCTAGCTGATTTGGTGGCCCAGTGCGACCCTTCCGCGCCGGAGCCTGCGGATATGGCGGCGTGGTCCCAGGTCAAGCCAGTGGGACGTGAAGCATGGTGAGCCGCAGTAAATTCGGCCGCGGCGACGTCGTAATGGTCAACCTTGATCCGACTGAAGGGCACGAGCAGAGGGGCATGCGGCCTGCACTAGTGCTGTCTACAGCCGCATTCAATGCGCTGGGAGTCGTGCTGGTTGCGCCGATAACGCAAGGTGGCGACTTCGCCCGCCATGCGGGCTTTGCGGCGGCGTTGAGCGGTACAGGCACGAAGACCCAAGGTGTTGCATTGGTAAACCAGATCCGCATGCTGGACCTGGAAGCACGAAAGGCAAAGCGAGTCGAGACTGTACCGGAGTTTGTAGTTGAAGATGCGCTGGCTCGGCTGCGCGCAATTACTGACTAAAGCCGCCGCCAAGCCATTGCTGCATCAGTTAATATTCGTCGAGGGCAGTGGAGCGCCTGCGTCCGGCACCGCGCCGCCGATGTGGCGCAGCACCGGCGTCTTGAATTCGAAGCGCTTGATCTCGCCGACCATCAGCACGTAGCACAGCACGGTGACGGCGGCGTTGGCGCCGACGAACACCAGCGCGCCGGCGAACGAGCCGGTTTCCTGCAGGATGTAGCCGATCACGATCGGCGTGGTGATCCCGGCCGTGTTGCCGAAGGTGTTGAACAAGGCGCCGCTCATGCCGCCCGCTTCCTTGGGCGAGGTGTCGGCCACCACCGCCCAGCCCAGCGCGCCGATGCCCTTGCCGAAGAAGGCCAGCGACATCACCAGCACCACCAGCCAGTCGGCATCCACGTAGTTACAGACGATCATCGACATTGCCAGAAGCATGCCGCCGACAATCGGCGTCTTGCGCGCCATCGACAGCGACTTGCCGGACTTGATCAGGCGGTCCGAGATCACGCCGCCCAGCACGCCGCCAAGGAAGCCCGCCACCGCCGGCAGCGCGGCCACGAAGCCGGCCTTCAGGATCGTCATGTGGCGCTCGCTCACCAGGTAGACCGGGAACCAGGTCAGGAAGAAATAGGTCAGCGTGTTGATGCAGTACTGGCCGATGTACACGCCCAGCAGCATGCGGTTGCCCAGCAGCTGGCGGATGCAGGACCAGGTGTCGAGCCGGGTGGTGGCGACGGCCTTGTCCTTGCTCTCCAGGTCCACCAGCGCGCCGCCCGCTTCGATGTAGGCCAGCTCGGCCGCATTGATGGCCGGATGGTCCTTCGGCCCGTAGACGGTCTTGCGCCAGATGAAGGACATGACGATGCCCAGCCCGCCCATCACGTAGAACACGCTTTGCCAGCCGAAGCTGTGGACCAGCCAGCCCATCAGCGGCGCGAACAGCACCGTGGCGAAATACTGGGCCGAGTTGAAGATGGCCGCCGCCGTGCCGCGTTCGGCCGTCGGGAACCAGGCCGAGGACAATCGGCTGTTGCCGGGGAAGGAGGGCGCCTCGGCCGCGCCGATCAAGAGCCGCAGGCAGAACAGCGTCGAGACGGCGGCGGCGCCGGTCAGGAAGCCCACGGTGCCCATCAGCATGGTGAAGCTGGACCACAGGAAGATGCTGAAGAAATAGGTGCGCTTGGAGCCGAAGCGGTCCAGCAGCCAGCCGCCCGGCAACTGCGCCAGCACGTAGGACCAGGCGAAGGCCGAGAACACAAAGCCCATCTGCACCGGCGACAGGCCGAGCAGCTTCTTGAGCTCCGGCCCGGCGATGGCGATGGTGGCGCGGTCGGCGTAGTTGATGGTGGTGACGGCGAACAGGATGGCGAGTATCAGCCAGCGGACCCGGCTGGCCTTGGTCGGAAGAGGTGTCATGCGGTCTCCTTGCTATGGTGGTTTTGCAGCGATCATAACGCAGATGTCAGACATCGTACAACTTTAATCGGGACAATTGACGCGCTCCCGCCCCCGTGCGAGGATGCGGCCATGAGCAGCCTGTTTGAATGTAGTACGCTCGCGCCGGCGTGGTTTTGCCAGCATCGCGACATCTTGCTGTACCTGGCGCCGTCCATCGTGCTGGCGCTGCTGATCCGCGCCTTGTCGGCGCGGCATCCCATCTTTTTCCTGTTCACCGTGGCCGGCACCGTGTGCCATGAGCTGGCGCATTTCGTCGCCGGCATGCTGACCTGTGCGCGGCCGGCGGCCTTCACCGTGATTCCGCGCCGGGTGGGGCACGGCTGGGAGCTGGGCTCGGTCAGGCTGACGCGGGTGCGCTGGTACAACGCCGCGCCGTCCGCGCTGGCGCCGTTTGTGGTGGTATTGTTGCCGCTGGTGGTGGCGTGGTGGCGCACGCGCGCCGGCCTGCACTTCCAGTGGATAGACCTGGCGCTGGCGTTCGCCGTGGCGCCGCAGTTCCTGGCCTGCTGGCCGTCGACGGTCGATTGGAAAATTTCGCTGCGGTCCTGGCCTTACCTGCTGATCGCCGGCCTGCTGTGGTGGTCGCTGCGTTACTGGTGGCCGCTGCTGCAATCGCTGTGACGGCCACCATGCGCGCCTAGTGCGCCGCGTTCAGCGGCTTGACCACGGCGTCCACCACGACCTTGCTGCGGACCTTGTGCGCGTCTTCAAACTCCAGCGTCAGCGGGATCTTCTCGCCGTTGGACAGCGGCTGCTTCAGCTGCATCATCATCAGGTGGTAGCCGCCCGGCGACAGCTGGACCGGCTGGCCGGCCGGCAGCGCCAGGCCGTCGATCTGGCGCATGCGCATGACGTCGCCGACCATCTTCATTTCGTGTACCTCGACCACGCCGGCCGCCGGCGAACTGGCGCCGACCAGGCGGCTGTCCTGCGCGGAGGTCAGCGTCATGAAGGCGCCGGTGGCTTTTTGCGCGGCCACGGTGCCGCGCACCCAGGCCTCGCTGACGGTCACCTGCGCGAACGCGGGCAGGGCGGCGAGGAGCATCAGGTAGATCATGCGTTTCATGAGAAGAGTCCTTTCAGGAAGCTGGTTGCTTTTTTAGGTTGCATCAGTTGGCGCAGATCGGCTGCGCATTGCTGGGCGGTTTGCTCGTGCTTGAAGGCCAGGCGTATCTTGCCGGTGGCGTCGAACACGTAGGTGATGGCCGTGTGGTCCATCGTGTACGAGCTGCCGCTGGGGACTTTGCTGTAGAAGATCTTGAAGTCCTTGGCGGCCTTGGCGGTCTGTGCTGCGTCGCCGCGCAGGCCGATGAAGCCCGGGTCGAAGGCGCGCATGTATTCGGCCAGCAGCGCGGCGGTGTCGCGCTCGGGATCGACGGTGACGAACAGCACTTGCATCTTGTTGCCATCGGCGCCCAGCAGTTTCTTGATTTCGACGGCGCGCGACAGGGCGGTCGGGCAGACGTCCGGGCATTGCGTGAAGCCGAAGAACAGCAGCACGTATTTGCCTTTGAAGTCCTGCAGCGAGGCGGGCTTGCCGTCGCCGTAGAACAGGCGGAAGTCCGGACCGATGCTGCTGCCGGTGATGTCGATGCCGGTATACGGCGCGGCATGTGCCGCCAGCGGCAGTGCGGCCGCTGCGGCCAGCGCGGTGAGTAGGGTACGGCGTTGCATGATTAATCCTGTGATTCGTTGAACAGGCGCGGGCCAGCCGTCGCCGGTGCGGCGCGGTGGCATGCGGATTTAACGGGACATCAGGACAGCGTGGGCGGTCCGCGCGGCTGCGCGCTGGACCAGTTGAACAGCGGGGTGGGGGATTGGTAGTGCAGCGCCGGATAGGCGTCGTGGCCGCGCAGCACGGTCAGTGCGGACGACGGCGCGGGCGGCGGCGCGTAGGTGTCGGCGTGGGTGGCGCACAGTGCGCAATGCTTGATCGCGTGCGTGGCCGGATCGCCCGGCGCCGGCTTGGCCGGCGCGGCGCTGCAAATTTCCAGCGCCAGCGGACCGCCCGCCAGCGTGGCCATCGCGTGGCCGATCGCCGGGGCGAACAGGTTCAGCAAGATCGCCATGCAGACGATCAGGCTGTAGCCGCGCCGGTGCTTCAGAAATTTGCCCATGCCGGAATTATAAGACAAAGCCGGCGCCGGCGCTGCTTACCTCAGCGCGAGACGGGGCGCGGCCTGGGCATCGCCCAGCTTGAAGATGCGCACCACCTGCTCCAGGTCGGATGCCTGGTCCTGCAGCGCGTGGGCCGCGGCCGCCGCTTGTTCGACCAGCGCGGCGTTCTGCTGCGTGACCTGGTCCATCTGCGCGATCGCCTCGTGCACCTGGCCGATGCCGGCGCGCTGCTCTTCGCTGGCGCTGCTGATCTCGGCCATGATGTCGGTCACGCGGCGCACGCTGACCACCACTTCCTGCATCGTCGTGCCGGCCCGCGCCACCTGCTGGCTGCCGGTTTCGACCTTGCCGACCGAGTCGTCGATCAGCGCCTTGATTTCCTTGGCCGCCATGGCCGAGCGCTGCGCCAGGTTGCGCACTTCCGACGCCACCACCGCGAAGCCGCGGCCCTGCTCACCGGCGCGCGCCGCTTCCACGGCGGCGTTCAGCGCCAGGATGTTGGTCTGGAAGGCGATGCCGTCGATGACCGAGATGATGTCGACGATCTTGCGCGACGACTGGTTGATCGAGCCCATGGTGTCGACCACCTGCGCCACCACGTCGCCACCCTTGGCGGCGATGCTGGAGGCGGCCAGCGCCATCTGGTTGGCCTGGGCGGCGTTGTCGGCGTTCTGCTTGACGGCGCTGCTGAGCTGCTCCATCGAGGCGGCGGTTTCCTCCAGGCTGGAGGCCTGCTCTTCGGTGCGCGACGACAGGTCGAGGTTGCCGGCGGCGATCTCGTTGGAGGCGGTGGCGATCTGTTCGGCGCCCAGGCGCACCTGGCCGACCACGCCCGACAGGTTCTTGCTGATGCCGTTCAGGGCGCGCAGCACGCGGCCGATCTCGTCCTTGTTGTCGATGGCCAGCTGCACATCCAGGTCGCCCTGGGCGATGCGGGCGGCGGCCGCTTCGGCGCGGGCCAGCGGGCGGGTGACGTTGGCGCGCACCAGCAGGAACAGCACCACCGCGAACAGCGCCAGCGACACCAGGCCCAGCAAGGCGTAGCGGTTGCGCAGCTGGCCCGCTTCGTGGGTGATCTCCTCGGTGTAGGTGCCGCCGACGATCAGCCAGTTCCACGGCTTGAAGGTGTGGAACTCGACCATCTTGTCGCGCGGCGCGGCGCCGGCGCTGTCGGCCCAGCTGTAGGTCATCGCGCCTTTCTGCTGCGTCAGCATGTCCTTGATGAAGGGGCGGCCGTCGCTGCTCTGGCTGTCGATCAGGTTCTCGCCTTCCTTGGCCGGATGCACCAGCGCCGTGCCTTGCGCCTTGCCGGGCGCCGCGTTGAGCACGTAGATGTAGCCGGTCTCGCCGATCTTGATGGCCTTGATCTTCTCCTTCAGCATGGCCATGTTCTTGGAGATGTCCAGGCCGATGAACAGCACGCCGATGACCTGGCCGCGCTCGTCCTTGATGGGATCGTATTGCGTGATGTACTGCTTGCCGAACAGGGTGGCCAGGCCGATGTAGCTGCCGCCGGCGCGCAGCGGCGCGTAGCTCGGGTGGGCGTGGTCGAGCTGGGTGCCGACCGCGCGCTCGCCGTTCTCCTTCTTCAGCGAGGTGCTCACGCGCACGAACTCGTCGCCGTTGGCGGCGAAGATGGTGGCGACCACGCCGGTGTCGGTGGTGAACTTGTCGGGGATGGTGAAGTCCAGGTTCAGCGCGCGGCCATTGTGCTTGAGCGTGGGCGTGGGCTTGCCGCCGATGTCGACCGTGGCGCCGGTGTCCAGCGTGAACTTGCCCTCGCCGAAGCCGGCCGCGAACAGGCGGGCAAAGCTCGACGCCTCATTGGTCATGGCGGTGTTGAAAACCTCGACCGTGTTGGCGATGCCGCCCAAGGTATTGGCGACGTTGGCCTTGGCGCGCTCGGTCAGCATGGCCGACGTGCTCATGTTGATCAGGCTGAGCAGCATGGCCAGGACGACGGCGATCAGGCCGAAAGTGAAAACGGAAATCTTGGTGCCAACGCCCCAGTTGCGGACGTTCATAGTAAAGGTTTGCATGTATTTATCAGTTCAGGGTACTGCGGATTGAGGGCTCGAAGGCGAGCATGCTCCAGCGGAGCGACTGCGTGAGGACATCAGGACGCCCCACGGGTCGAGGCGTATCGGCGCTGCCGGAGTGGTGCTTGGCGGGCCGTCAAAAAACAACAGACCGGCATGATAGCACAGTTTTGCTGCATAGCAACATACATGTCGCCAGGGTATTTCAGGCCGGCTTAAGCTTGCGCGGGGACACTGCAAACTCCCAGCGCCTGTGCCAGGTGCTATCCTGTAGAATGGAATGGCAGGCAGGAGCGCTGCGCAGGACGATATTGATAACACTACGTTTCGGAGTAAGCCGATGAAGAAGCAAATGCTGTTGGTGGCCATATTAGCGGCGCTGTCGGCGCAGGCCGGCGCCGCCGTGCCGGAAAAAGCCGCGGCGGAGACCGCACTCAAACCCCAGCCGGGCCAGGCCCAGGCGGCCGTGTGGGCCTCGCGGGTGCTGACCAAACTGCATTACAAGTCCATGCCGCTGGACGACGCCATGTCGGAAAAGATCTTCGACCGCTATTTTAAATCGCTGGATTCGGAAAAACTGTTCTTCACCCAGGCCGACCTCGACCAGTACGCCATCGTGCGCACCCGCCTGGACGACGCCATCAACGGCGAGAACCTCAGCGTGCCGTTCGCCATCTACAACCTGTACCAGCAGCGCTTCAACGAGCGCATCGCCTACGCGCGCGAGCTGCTCAAGACCAAGCCCGACTTCAGCCTCGACGACAGCTACCAGTACGACCGCGAGAAGGCCGACTGGGTCAAGACCGACGCTGAAATGAAGGAGCTGTGGCGCAAGCGCGTCAAGAACGACTGGCTGCGCCTCAAGCTGGCCGGCAAGGACGACAAGGGCATCCGCGAGACGCTCGACAAGCGCTACGAGAACTACATCAGCCGCTCGCGCAAGCTGACCAACGAGGACGTGTTCCAGATCTTCATGAACGCCTACGCCATGTCGATCGAGCCGCACACCAACTACCTGGGCCCGCGCGCGTCGGAAAACTTCGACATCGCCATGCGCCTGTCGCTCGAGGGCATCGGCTGCGTGCTGCAGACCCGCGACGAATACACGGTGGTGCGCGAAGTGGTGCCGGGCAGCCCGGCCGGCTTGTCGGGCAAGATCAAGGTGGGCGACAAGATCCTCGGCGTGGCCAAGGACGACAATTCGCCGATGACCGAAGTGCTGGGCTGGCGCATCGACGACGTGGTCGCGCTGATCCGCGGGCCGAAGGATTCCACCGTGCGGCTCGACATCCTGCCGGTCGACGCCGGCGTCGACGGCAAGCACACCCAGGTGTCGCTGGTGCGCAAGAAGATCAGCATGGAGGAGCAGTCGGCCAAGAAGTCCATCCTGGAAGTCAAGGACGGCACGGCCAAGCGCCGCATCGGCGTGATCTCGCTGCCGACGTTCTACCAGGACTTCGAGGCCAGCCGCAAGGGCGACAAGGACTACAAGAGCGCGACCCGCGACGTGGCCCGCCTGCTGGGCGAGCTGAAGAAGGAAAAGGTCGACAACGTGCTGATCGACCTGCGCAACAACGGCGGCGGTTCGCTGGCCGAGGCGGTGCAGCTGACCGGCCTGTTCATCGACAAGGGCCCGGTGGTGCAGCAGCGTAACAGCGACAACAAGATCGAAGTCGAAAGCGACACCAACCCCGGCATGGCCTGGGACGGTCCGCTGGGCGTGCTGATCAACCGTGGCTCGGCCTCGGCCTCCGAGATCTTCGCGGCCGCGATCCAGGATTACGGCCGTGGCGTCATCATCGGCGAGCCGAGCTTCGGCAAGGGCACGGTGCAGACCATCTTCGGCCTGGACCGCTTCTCGCAGAACGCCCAGGTCCACTACGGCGAGCTGAAGATGACCATCGCGCAGTTCTTCCGCATCAACGGCGGCACCACGCAGCTGCGCGGCGTCACGCCCGACATCAAGCTGCCGACCATGGGCGATTCGGACACCTTCGGCGAATCGAGCTACGACAACGCCTTGCCGTGGACCTCGATCAAGCCGGCGGTCTACATCCCGGCCGGCGAGCTCAAGGAAATCCTGCCGCTGCTGGACAAGAAGCACGAGGCGCGCGTGGCCAAGGACAAGGACTTCCAGTACCTGGCCGAGGATATCGCGCTGGTCAAGAAGCAGCGCAAGGACAACCTGATCTCGCTCAACGAGGCGGTGCGCCGCAAGGAGCGCGACGCCCAGGAGGCGCGCGCCAAGCTGCGCGAGGCGCGCCTGCTGTCGACCACGCTGGGCGCGGATGATCCGGTGCTGATCCCCGATCCGAAGGACGCGCTGAACAAGGCGATCTCGGCCAAGCCGGCCAACGGCAAGCCCGCGCCATCGCCGAAAGTGGCGGCGGTCAAGGGCGCGCTGCGCACCGACGACGGCCTGCAGGGCGACGAGCGCTCGCTGACGGCCGAGCTGGACGCGGAAAAGGCCGCCAAGGCCGCCAAGGATGTGCTGCTGAATGAAGCGGTCCACATCCTGGCCGACGAGGTGGGCCTGTTGAAAACCGACACCCGCATGGCCTCGCGCGTGCTGCCGTACGCGGCGGACATCGGCAAATAAGGGGAGCATGCAGAGATATTCACGTTGAATATCTCTGCTATTGCCAATATAAATTGGACCTATATGCCGCGATGCAGCATCATTCACCTGTCTCCTCTATCTCCTCCAAGGAAATAGATTTAGCCCGCTAACTTAGCGGGCTTTTTTTTTGCCCAGGCGCGTTAGATCAGGTAAAATATTTTCTTTAAATCAACGTTTAGGCTCCTGCAACGTGACTCCCAGCCAATTCAAGTTAATTGCCGTCGCCCTGGCCGTGGGCGGCGCCTTGGGTGGGGGCGGAGCGGCCTACCTCCTGACGCATCCATCGCATCCAGAAGCAGGCCCGGCCCGGCAGGCCGCCCCGCAAGGGACGCAGCCGCACTGGCGCGCGCGCGTGACCAGCATCGCCGGCGACGGCATGCCGGGCGCCAACAACGGCCACGGCCGCAGCACGCGCTTCGCCGACCCGTTCGGCGTGGCGGTGGACGCCGCCGGCAACGTCTACGTGGCCGACGGCGGCGACAACAACCGCATCCGCAAGATCGCCCCGGACGGCACCACCACCACGCTGGCCGGCGCGGTCGAGGGCTATGCGGAAGGGGCGGGCAAGGCGGCCGCGTTCAATACGCCGTCCGGCCTGGCGATCGACGCCGCCGGCAACCTGTACGTGGCCGACACCGGCAACAACGCCATCCGCAAGATCACGCCCGACGGCACGGTCAGCACGCTGGCCGGCGACGGCCTGGCGGGCGACAAGGATGGCCGCGGCGCGGCGGCTCAGTTCAACGGCCCGGTCGGCGTCGCGGTGGACGCGGCCGGCGTGGTCTACGTGGCCGACACCTACAACGACCGCATCCGCCGCATCGCGCCCAACGGCGACGTCACCACCGTGGCCGGCGGCGGCCGCGCGGGCGATGTGGACGGTCCTGGGGCGCAGGCGCTGTTCAACGGCCCGACCGGCCTGGCGCTTGGCGCCGCCGGCGAGCTGTACATCGCCGACACCGGCAACCACGCCATCCGCAAGCTGGGCAAGGACGGCAGCGTGAGCACCGTCGCCCAGGCCAAGGACGGCGACCGCTCGCCGCCGCTGGAGTCGCCGATCGGGCTGGCGCGCACGGCGGACGGCTTCCTCTACGTGACCAGCAACGCCCACGGCCGCCTGGCGCAGATCACGCCGGCCGGCGAGGTGCTGGCGCTGGAAGATGTCGACCATCCGGCCCAGCCGGGCTATGGCGCCGACGGCGGCGTGCGCTTCTACGCGCCGCGCGGCCTGGCGCTGGCGCGCGACGGCTCGCTGTACGTGGCCGACAGCGCCACCTTCCGCGTGCATCGCGTGGCGCCGGCGCGGGACGGCGAGGAGGGAGCGCCCGACGAGCCCTTGTCCGGCATCCCGGCGCATGGCGCCACGATGCCGTGGCCGGTCAAGCCCCAGGACAAGCCGCACGAAGTGGTCGGCCTGATGGGCGAGGTGCGCGGCAATTTCGACGGCGAGAGCCGCGACCATTTCCACGCCGGCCTCGATGTGCAGGCCGCGATCGGCACGCCGGTGCTGGCCGTCACCTCGGGCAAGGTCAGCAACCCGCTCGCCAGCTGGGACTACGGCGAGCTGTCGGAGGGGCTGGCGCTGGACGGCATGCGCTACATCCACATGCGCGTGGGGCGCGGCGCCAACGACAAGCCGCTCGACCCGCGTTTCCAGGTACTGAAGGACGAGAAGGGCGTGCCGTCTGCGGTGCGCGTCAAGCGCGGCACCCGCTTCGTGGTGGGCGAAACGCTGGGCACCGTCAACCGCATGGCCCATGTGCACCTGGACTACCTGCCCAATGGCGACGCGCTCAATCCATTGTCGCTGCCGTTCGTGGACCTGGAAGACACCATCGCCCCGCAGATCCAGGGCATCACGCTGGCCGACAGCAGCGGCAAGCCGCTCAAGGACAAGGTCGACGGCCGCCTGATGGTGCCGCGCAGCCTGGGCGAAGTGCAGATCATCGTCGACGCGTTCGACCAGATGAACGGCAACCAGGC
This sequence comes from Duganella vulcania, assembly GCF_009857655.1. Lineage (NCBI taxonomy): Bacteria > Pseudomonadati > Pseudomonadota > Betaproteobacteria > Burkholderiales > Oxalobacteraceae > Duganella > Duganella vulcania. Next base: position 17,139 of record NZ_WWCX01000048.1, on the reverse strand, counting down.
GCGCCGCCGCCTCGGCCTTTATAAGCTGGGCTACCAGCTGCTGAACGCGGACGGCGAGATCATCCCCGGGATGGAGCAGCCGCTGATCACGCAACTCTACGACCGCCTGCCGCGCAACCGCGACGCCGTCAAGCTGGCCTACTCGGCCACCAGCGGCATCACCGTGCACGGCGCGGCGGAGACGCGCTTCTCCTACGCCATCAACAACACGCTCATCCACGGCAAGCTGACGCCGGGCGGCTGGAAAGTCGGCGCCCTCGGCCCCGGCAACTACACGCTGCGCATCACGGCCGAGGACTATGCGGGCAACGCCGCCACCAAGGGGCGCGACGTCCTGATCACCGTAGACTGAGCCGCCCGCAGGGAAAACGCTATACAATTGCCACAAAAATAATTGAGGCATTTATGCAATTGCTGTTTTCCCTGCTGGGCACCGAGATCCTGACCGCGCTCGGCATGCTGTACCTGATGCTGGGCATGGCGTCGCTGGGCGTGGGCGTCAAGCTGCGCGCGCGGCCGCACAGCCAGCTGCGCGACCAGGTCAACGCCTGGTGGTGGATCTTCCCGGTGGTGACCGTCAGCCTGCTGCTGCATCCGCTCGGCGCCACGCTGCTGGCGATGCTGATCGGCCTCCTGGCCTTGCGCGAGCTGGCGCCATTCGCCGGACGCGGCTTCGTGGTGCCGGCCGCCATCGTGTTCGGCACGGCGCTGTTCCTGCCGGCGCCGGTGGCCTTGGCCGCGCTGCCGCCGGCCATCGCGCTGACGGCGGCGATCTACCTCCGCCAGCGCGGCGCCGCCGCGCTGGCATGGCTGCTATGGCTGGTGCTGTGCTACAGCTGCCGCTTCCTTCCGCTGTACGACAGCCTGTCGCTGGACGCGCATGCGCGGCTGGCATGGCTGTTCTACCTGTACGTGCTGACCGCGCTCAACGACGTCGCCCAGTTCATCAGCGGCACCATCTTCGGCCGCCACCGCATCGCCCCCGGCATCAGTCCGAACAAGACCTGGCAGGGCCTGCTGGGCGGCGTGGCGGTGACCACCGCATTGTCGCTGACGCTGGGCCGCTACCTGCACCTGGCCGGCGCCGCGCAACTGGCGATATGCGCGCTGCTGCTGTCGCTGGGCGGCTTCTGCGGCGACCTGATGTTCTCGGCCGCCAAGCGGGCGCTGGGCGTCAAGGATTTTTCGCAGCTCATTCCCGGCCACGGCGGCATCCTCGACCGGGTCGACAGCCTGGTGGTGACTGCGCCGCTGCTGTACTTCCTCATCACTCATTTCCTGGGACATTAAAATGAAAGTTGAACGCTCACTGGCATGGCGCACCACCGAATCCGGCTTCGACTGCAACGACGGCGTGCGCCTGTTCTACCGCGCCTGGCAGCCGCAGTCGCCGCGCCAGGATGGACCGCGGCGCGCGCTGGTGTTCCTGCATCGCGGCCATGAACACTCGGGCCGCATCCAGCCGCTGGTCGAGCAGTTCGGCTGCACGCAGGACTGGGCCTTCGCCTGGGACGCGCGCGGCCACGGCTACTCGCCCGGCGAACGTGGCGACGCGCCCAGCTTCGAGGCGCTGGTCGAGGACTTCGACACCTTCATCGCCCACATCGCCGCCACCTACGGCTTCGCGCCGGAGAACATCCTGGTGGTGGCCAACAGCGTCGGCGCGGTGATCGCCGCCACCTGGCTGCACGATTACGCACCGCGCGTGCGCGGCGTCATCATGGCCGCCGCCGCTTTCGACATCAACCTGTATGTGCCGCTGGCCAAGCCGGCGTTGCGTTTCGCCCGCCGCTTCAAGCCTGAGCTGTTCGTGACCAGCTACATCCGCCCCGGCATGCTGACCCATTCGGCGCAGGAGGCGGCCGCCTATGCCGCCGACCCGCTGATCGCCAAGGCCATCTCCGCCTGCGTGCTGCTTGGCCTGGCCGATACCGCCAAACGCATCGTGCAGGACGCAGCCGCCATCGATACGCCGGTGTTGATGCTCAGCGCCGGCAAGGATTACGTGGTCAAGGAAGGCCCGCAGCAGGATTTCTACCAGCGCCTGTCGTCGCCGCTGAAGCGCTACGTGCATCTGCCGGACGCCTTCCACGCGCTGTTCTACGAGCAGGACATCAGTGTGGCGCTGGAGGCCAGCCGCGAGTTCATCGAACAGTGCTTCGAGCGCGCGCCGCTGGCGCCATCGCACTACCTGAGCGCGGACCGCGACAGCCACAGCGCCCGCCAGTACGCGGCGCTGCAGGCGGGGCAGAGCTGCGGCCCGGTGGCCAAGGCGTGGTTCGGCATGCAGCGGGTGATGCTGGGGATGATGGGACCCGTCAGCAACGGCATGAAGATCGGCCTGCGGCACGGCTTCGATTCCGGCGCCTCGCTCGATTACGTCTACCGCAACCAGGCCGGCGGCCGCTTCCTGTTCGGCGGCATGATGGATCGCGGCTATCTGGACGCGGTGGGCTGGCGCGGCATCCGCCTGCGCAAGCGCCAGCTGCAGCAGATGCTGGGCGAACGCATCGCCGCGCACCGGGGCGACGCGCCGCTGCGCATCCTCGACGTGGCGGCAGGTTCGGGGCGCTACGTGCTGGAGACCATCAAGCGCTTCCAGGACCGCGAGATCGAAGTGACGCTGCGCGACTTCACGCAGCATAACCTCGACGAGGCGCGCGTGCTGGCGGACCAGCTGCAACTGCGGGCCAAGATCGACTACCAGCTGCGCGACGCCTTCAGCGCCGCCAGCTACCGCGCGGAGGAGGGCGAGTACGACATCGTCATCGTCTCCGGCCTGTATGAGCTGTTCAGCGAGAACGCGCCGGTGGCGGCGTCGTTGCAGGGCATCGTCAGCGTGCTGCGCGCCGGCGGCCATTTGATCTACACCGGCCAGCCGTGGCACCCGCAGCTGGACATGATCGCGCTGACCTTGACCAGCCACCAGGGCAAGCCGTGGCAGATGCGTCCGCGCCCGCAGGCGGAGATGGATGGCCTGGTGGCGCATGCGGGCTGCCGCAAGGTCGCCACCCGCATCGGACTCGAAGGGATCTTTACGGTGTCGCTGGCGCGGAAGCTCGCAGCGCCTGCCGCAGGCGATTGACGACGGTCCACGCCGACAAGGCGATCACCAGCGCCAGGATGCCGTTCATCAGCAGCGGGGCCGCGCCGTAGGCGATCAGCAGGCCTAGAAGGCCGAACCAGAAGGCGCGGTCGCTCTTGCCCATCGGGCCGTCGAAGCGGCGCGCCACGCCCACGCTGAGCGCCAGCACGCCGGCGAATTCGGCCAGCAGCGCGGCCGCCACGGCCAGCACCACCAATGGCGCGTGCAGCGCCAGCATGAAGGGCAGGTACAGCGCCACGTCGGACACCTGGTCGCAGATTTCGTTGAGCAGCGTGCCGAGGCGCGTCTTCTGGCCGGTGGCGTTGGCCAGCATGCCGTCAATGGCGTTGAGGGCCATGCGCAGCAGCAGGAACGCGGCGAGGCCGGCCCACAGGCCTGCGCGTTGCGGTTGCGCTGCGAGCGCGGTGCCGTAGGCCACCGACAGCAACATGGTCGTCAATGTGATCTGGTTGGGCGTGACGCGGCAGCGCACCAGCGCGCGCATCAACGGCTGCAGCAGTTGCTGGAATTGCGGTTTCAACTGGTAGATCGAAAAGCTCATTGCGGGTAGTGCTCCAGGTAGAGTTGGGCGATTTGGCGGCTGCGCCGATAGCCCATGGCGCAGTGCAGGTAAATGGCGCGGCCTTGTGCCGCATGCGCGCGGATGGCGGCCAGGATAGGGCGGGCCGATTGCGCATCCGGCGCATGCAGGTCGAGCAGCGGGAAGTGATGATAGCTGCGATTGCGCAGCGTGCGCGTCTCGCTCAATTCGTTGGACAAGTCGATGACGGCGCAATCGGCCGGCAGTTGCGCCGCTTCGGCGTCGGTCAGGCGGCGGCCCACCCACAGGCTTTCGCTGTGGCGCACGAAGGGCGGGCGGTGGCGCTCGCGCCAGCGCACCAGCTGCCATGTGAGCAGGTAGCCGCAAAGGTAGGGCGCGTACATCAGCCAGATCCACAGCGGATAGCGGCCGTCGTGCTTGTGGAGGAAGGCGGCATGGCGGCGGTGGTAGGCGCGCGCCACCAGCAGCAGGCTGGCCGCCAGGTACAGCCACCACGGGCCGCCGAGCGCGAACCAGGCCAGCACCGCCAGTCCCGCCAGCATGGTGTAGCAGAACGCCACTGGTTTGCGTACATCGCCATCGGCCGGAAGCAGGTACAGCGCCAGCGCGCCCAGCGCGGCGCCGCCGGCCACGTCGAGCGCGTGGTGCTGGTAGGTGAACACGGTGCTGGTCGCGACCAGCATCAGCCACGCGGCCAGTGCGGCGCGCAGGATCGCCGATGTGGTGGCGGTGCGCAGCGCGGCCCAGAAGATCAGGCAGTAGGCCACGTGCAGCGACGGCAGCTGGTTGTAGGGCTGGTCCATCGCGGCCAGTTGCGCGAACAGCCAGGCGGGCAGCGCGGCGTCGACGGCGGGGCGGGGCAGGGAGAAGCGCAGCGGCCACGCGGAGAAGACCAGGCAGGCGGCGATGGTGGCGAACGCGGTGCGGCGGCTCAGCGCGGACAGGCCGGCGCGGTCGCGCACCAGCAGAAAGCTCAGCACGAAGAACAGGCCGGACGTCATGTACGGCAGCACCATCCACGGCAGGAAGGGCAGCCCGGCTTCCCACGCCATCGCGACGTCGCCGATGTCCGGCCGCCGCTGCGCCAGGTGGTTGGCCAGCGGGTAGCAGATGCCGAACAGCGCGCCGTTGAGCGCTAGCTGGATGAGGCGCTGCGGCATGCCGGGCCGGTTCATTGTCGGACTGTCCTTGTTGATAACGATGTAATTGAGGCATTATGTCACGCATGACCGACGCTGCGCGAGACTCACGATACGAACGATGCATGGTGCTGGCCGGAGGCGGCTTCCGCTTCGGCTACTACCTCGGCATGCACGCGGCGGCCGTCGATGCGGGCCAGGAGCCGGACCTGCTGTTGGCCACGTGCGGCGGCGCGGTGGCCGGCGCCATCATCCGCAACCTGCCCGACAGCGCGGCGCGCAAGGCGTGGCTGGCGTCGCCGCAGATGTATGACTTTTTTCGGGGCCTGCGGTCCGGCCCACGCGCAACGCCGCTGCGCGCACTGGCCGGCATCGCGCTGCGGCGGATGAACGGCGCGCGGGCCGCGCGCATTCCCGATCTGTTCAACGACTACCTGTTCGAGATCCCTCCGGCGCTGCCGTTGCCGCCCGAGCCGGCGCCGACGCCCGAACCCGCGTTGGCCATTATCGGCGGCAGGCTGCTGTTCGGCCCCGATGAAGCGGGCCAGTTGCGGCAAGGCCGCGCCATTTATCGCGTCACGCTGTTTGGCGATGAGCGCATCGCCGCGCTGGCGGCCGGCCAGCCATCCGCCATCGGCCGCGATGGCTGGACCGACGCCGTCGCCCACGACCTGGCGATCGACACGACAATGCCGTTGGCCGACGCGGCACGCATCTCGATTGCGGACATGGTCTACTTTCGCTGCCAATCCGCTGGTGGCGCGGACTATACCGGCGGCGCCATCGACCTGTTCCCGATCGAGCTGGCGCGCTGCCTCGCGCGCCACGTCAGCATGGAAATGAAGCAGTCCTACGACCAGCAGACGGCCGTTCCCGCCCTGCGCGCGGTGTTCGGCATCGACGCCAATGCGCGCCTGCGCCACGTACACGGCCAGCCCGCCGACGTATGGATCGACACCTCCGACGTTAGCCAGGCCTTGCGCGGCACCGGCATCCAGAAGCGCATCGCCTGGCGCGCCAACCGCGTGCAGCTGGTGGCGCCGGCCACCTACGAACGCTACGTGGCCGACGTGGAAACCCAATGGCAGTATGGCTATCGGCGTGCACGGGAAGCCTGCGCGCTGGCCGAGCAAGGCCGCCAGCCCGCGATGCGCAACGCAACCCGACATAACAAGGCAACAGCATGAACGTGATGATCATCGGCGGCACCAGCGGCATCGGCCTGGGACTGGCGCGGCACTACTGGCGGCAGGGCGCGCGCGTCGCCATCTGCGGGCGGCATCCCGGCAAGCTGGAAGGCTCGCCGCTGCTGGCGGAGGAGCGCATCAGCGTACACGCCTGCGACATCGCCGACCGCGCCGCCGTCGCGCGCACCGTGGCCGCGTTCGCGGACCTGGACCTGCTGATCGTCACCGCCGGCCAGTACACCGACGCCGCCGCCATCGCCCGCGATCCCGCCAGCACCTTGCCGGTACTGCGCGTGAACGTGGGCGGCCTCGATCACGCCTTCAGCGCCGCCGCCGAAGCGATGATGGCGCGCGGGCGAGGGCAGCTGGTCGCGGTGGCGTCGATCGCCGGCCTGCAGCGGGACTATCCCGGCGGTTCGCTGTACAGTGCCAGCAAGCGCGCCGCCATCGCCATCTGCGACGCCTACCGCAAGGCGCTGGCGCCGTTCGGCATCGGCGTCACCGTGATCGTGCCCGGCTACGTCGACACGGCCCGCCTGCGTGAATTGAACAACGGCGACGCCAGCGGCAAACCCTTCCTCAGGTCCGAGCAGGAAGCGGTGCGGCGCATCGCCGCCGCCATCGAACGGCGCGACGAGCGCTGCGTCTTCCCGTGGCAGATGCATGCGCTGGTCGGCATCTTCAACTGCCTTCCGGCCTTCCTCCAACGCCTCCGTAAAAAGTAACCCCGCGCACGCTTGCCTGTCTTCGTTGACAAAAAATATTAATCAGAATATATTTTTAAGACGAAATTGGAATCGTTTCCAATTTCGTTTGGCGACAGCTTTCGGGCAAGCGGACCGCGCATCGTCCCATGCTCCCTGACCACAAGCGGAATAGCGCGGACCGGACGCCCGTCCGGTTCGAATGTGGAAGTTTGGATACGAGGAGACATGCATTGTGAAAAAACAGAAATTCGTTTTGTCCGCCGTGGCGGCTGGCATTCTGTCGGCGTACGGCCCGCAAGTATTCGCCAGCGTCACCAGTCCCGTGATCGGGCCGCTGTTGTGGTCCGAGGAGTTCAACGGCGCCGCGCTCAACACCTCGTTGTGGACGGCGGTGGACGGCAACGGCTGCCAGATCAACCTGTGCGGCTACGGCAACCAGGAACTGGAGTACTACAGCCCCAACAACGTCTCCATCGTCAACGTCCCGTTCGAGCCGAACACGCGGGCGCTGGCGCTCAAGGCGCAAAACCAGACGGTGGGCAGCAACGTCTTCACCTCCGGGAAGATCGGCTCCTTCGGCAAGGTGCAGGTGCAGTACGGCATGGTCGAAATCCGCATGGCCACGCCGCAGCTGGGCATCGGCCTGTGGCCGGCAGCGTGGATGCTGGGCGTGAGCCCGCAGGCGTGGCCGCGCAACGGCGAGATGGACATCGTCGAAATGGGCCACAAGGCCAGCAGCCGCGCGGCGGCCGGCACGCCGACGCCGGCGATCGACAACTTCGTCGGCTCCAACGTCATCACCTGGCAGCAAGCCGCCTGCGTGCCGGGCAACGAAAGCTGCGCCGCCTCCACCGCGTGGCAGACCAAGAACTGGTACACGCCGAGCCAGTCGCTGGCCAACCGCTTCGTGATCTACCGCCTGTACTGGACCGACACGCAGATGCGCTTCACCGTGGTGGACAACGGCGTCGAGCACGACCTGTACGACAACCCGCTGCCGGTCAACTCGACCGCGCTGCAGGCGCCGTTCTACCTGCTGTTCAACCTGGCCGTCGGCGGCAACTTCACCGACGCCGCCACGCCGGGGCAGGTGACCGCGCCGCTGCCGGGCACCATGTACGTGGACTACGTGCGCGTGTACCAGCTGGACGGCAAGGGCTCGGTCCAGCTGGGCAGCCAGGGCACGGCGGAGGTTGGCAAGTTCGGCGTCTTCACCGACAACACGGTGGTCAACAACAAGCTGGTGGCCGGCACCAGCTCCGACATCTTCGTGTGGAACAACGCCTCGGTCACGCAGGGCAACCTGCCGCCGTATGAGGGCAGCAATGTGATGGCGTGGAGCTTCAACACGCCGGGGCAGTGGTTCGGCGGCAGCGTCGAATCGCGCCAGGCGCGGGACATGAGCAACTTCCGCAACGGCACCATGAAGTTGAAGATCAAGATACCGGCCAACGTCGCCTTCACGGTGGGCGTGCAGGACACGTACACCAACCAGAACGCGGTCAAGTTCCCCGCGAACGCCACCACGTACGGCCTGGTGCGCAATGGCGACTGGGGCACGGCGACCATCCCGGTGGCCGACCTGGCGGGCAGCAAGATCGCCTTGCAGTCGATGCTGGACCTGTTCCAGATCGCCAGCGACAGCGCCGCGTTGCCGGGTTCCGCGTTCCAGATGGCGATTGACGATATCGTCTGGGACACCGGCACGCCGACGCCGACACCCACGCCGACTCCAACGCCGACACCCACCCCAACGCCCACGCCGACTCCGACGCCAACTCCCACGCCGACCCCAACGCCGGCCGCACAGCAAACCAGCGCGACGATGCTAAAGTTCTCGCTCAACACCAGCAGCTGGGCGGACGTGCACTACACCGTCAACGGCGGCGGCCAGCTGAACGTGCGGATGACGCAGAACTCTGGCACCAACAGCTACACCGCCAGCGGCCTGAAGATCGGCGACGTGGTGAACTACAGCTTCACCTACTGGGACACCGCCCATAACTACGCCGTCGACACCGCGCAGCAAAGCTACACGATGAAGTAGTCCGCAATGCTCCCCGGACGGCCGCCTCTCAAAGGCGGCCGTTATCATTTGCGGCACGCCTTCCGTGCGAAGGGTAGAATTTGCGCTCGACTCTACAGCCAGCCAGATGGAAATGCATAACTACGACAACGACTATTTTTTTCTGCAAAAAGCCGAGGCCGAGGGTTTTCCTTCGCTGACGCCTGATGAAGCCACAGTAGAGCGACACTACTCGTTTGAAATCCCATCTGATGACCTGTCGCCGTTTGTATTTTTTAACGGCGCAAGAGCGTACCAAATAAAAACCGGGGTTGATCCTGTAAAGGTCCCACCCGAGATTTTGTTCGACGGCACCAGCTTGGTAGTGAAGACGGCAATGCGGAATACGTTGGCCGACATGAATATCCCCGGCTTCTTTATGCACCCTATAATTTATACGGATGATGGTCAGCGGTACGAGGACTATTGGTTCTTGGCCTTCCCCGACCGGTTTGATTGTTGGGATCGTGAGCTATCTGATTGTTCAGACACGGTCATAGAGCTTGGTGGCTTTACGCTGCATAGCGTCCATAGCTATCGCCTCAATTCAAAAATACTGGACGATACGCCGCTGCAGCAACGCCTGCTATTCAAATTGGGCGGGACGCTCGATGCTTTTATTGTGTGCCACAAATCGATCGTGGCGCTATTTCAAGGGCTGAGCGGGGCCAAGATCGTTGGCATTTCTGATTTTTAGTTAGCCTTGGTGCCACTATGACATTTGAGAGATTCATGGAGCAGTACCAGGCCACCGGCAGCGTCAAGGCCGACGGTTATAGCCGCGACGTTTTCGAGGGACTGGATGCGGATGAGAAAGCGAGGGTGTTCGATTTGTTGACGACCGAACTTCCGTTTTCCGCTGAATGGCTATTTTTTCTGGATGCCGAGAAAGCGTTGATCGCTGCCAGGGACGAAGAACAGAAGTTGCGAGGCAACGGCTACGAGAGCGTCTACATGCTTCAGGAGCAGATGGTCAAATATTCAGGTGATCTACTCTACCAACGCCACATGATTGAGGACTATTCCGGCTATATCAGCAATCTGAAACCGCTGGTTGTCGATTCGATAGGCCGCACTCCGGTGAATCCTGCGATGGTTGACTTCCTCAGGCAGGTTATTTTGACGGAAGCGAATCCGAGCGCGGTCGCCAGGGCAGAGCGCAGGTTGTCGGCTGCGCTAAATACTCCCAGGAAGGTTGCAAGAATGTCGGGAAAATTTGTCGCGGTGAGCCAATTTGATGGTGCTGCCAATTTACTGAAGATGGACCTGGTTTCGAGGACAGGGGACATCGTCCCGGCCGACGCCGTGGCGGAAGACGACGTGGCGTTCGGCTTGTTCGAGATCGAAAAAAGCGCGCCTGGGCTGCACTACCTGGCCCTGCTGGCCACGCCCGACGGCCCGTTGCTGGTATTTAAGGACGGCCAGTATCATCCCCACCTTGAGCGGACCAGGATTGAGATCACCGATGACGGCAAGTGTTCCCATATCCGGATTGTTGATGATGGCGATATTGTTTTTGAAGTGTCCTATGAGGACAAGTTCGGAACCGGCCTTCATCCCTACAACCGCACGCGCGAGGACATCGATTTCTATTACTGGTTGAGCAGGAAGATCAACGATCCGAAATTCTATACGACCTTTACCAAGGACATCGCGTACATAGACTAGTAAGCTGGACGTGGCAAACTGGCGGCCCAGAACAGCAGGGCCGCCAGGCTGACCGCGCCGCCCAGCAGGCACACGCCGCTCCATCCCGCCAGCGCATAGACCGACGTCGCGGCGATCGCTCCGCCGCCGCTGCCGACCGCGTAGAACAGCATGTAGCAAGCGACCAAGCGGCTGTGCGTAGCCGTGCCGCCGCTGAAGATCATCTGCTGGTTGGTCACTTGCAGCGCCTGCACACCCAGGTCCAGCGCAAGGATGCCGGCCACCAGCGCCGCCAGCGACAGCGGTCCGCTGCCTTGCGCACCCAGCCACAACGGCAGCCAGGCCAGCAACATCAACAGCAGCGCGGCGGCGCTGGTACGCTGGCCCCAGCCTCGATCGGCCCATCGCCCGGCGCGCGCGGCGGCCAGCGTGCCGGTGCAGCCCACCAAGCCGAAAGCGCCGATGGCCGTGTGCGAGTAGTTGTGCGGCGGCGCCGCCAGCGGCAGCACCAGCGCGCTCCACAGGATGCCGAATGCGGCAAACATCAGCAAGGCGATCACGCCGCGCACTTGCAGCACGCGGTCGCTGCACAGCAAGGCAAACATCGAGCCGATCAGCGAGAGGTAGGGCAGTTGCGCCTTTGCCTGGTCTGGCGTCGCCAGCCGCGGCAAGCTGAGCCACAGCAGGGCGGACAGGGCGAGCATCGCCAGCGCCGAACCGCCGTAGACCGCGCGCCAACCGGCCATGTCGGCAACCCAGCCGGCCAGCGCGCGCGCCAGCAGCAGCCCGGCCACCACGCCGGCTTGCGCGGCGCCGACCACGCGGCCACGTTCGGACGCCGCGGACGCCGCCGCCGCGTAGGCGACCAGACCCTGCGTCATGGCGGTGCCGAGCAAGCCGATCGCCAGCATGCCCGCCATCATGGCCGTAGCGTCGCGCGCGCAAGCGACGCCCACCAGCGCCGCCGCCAGGACCAGCAGCTGAGCGAGCATCAGGCGCCGCCGGTCGATGCGGTCGCCCAACGGCACCAGCAGCAGCAAGGCCAGCACGCTGCCCGCCTGGGTCGCGGTGATCACGCCGCCGACCGCCGCCGGGCGAATGGCGAAATCGGCGGCCAGCGCGTCGAGCAGCGGCTGGGCGTAATAGACATTGGCGACACTGAGCCCGCTGGCGCAGGCAAACAGCGCCACCAGGGAACGGCGCATGGGCATATCCATCCTTAGACTGGTTTCAAAACAAAACCAGTTGAATTGTAGGTAATCCGGTTTTAAAATGCAACCAATTAATCGGGAGGCACAGGCATGGCAAAACGTAAGACGATGCAGGACGATCCCTGTCCGGTGGCGCGCTCGCTGGACTTGGTGGGCGACCGCTGGTCCATGTTGCTGGTGCGCGACGCCTTCGACGGCCTGCGCCGTTTCAGCGATTTCCAGCGCAACCTCGGCATGGCGCGCAACATCCTGTCGGATCGCCTGGCTGCGCTGGTCGGGGAGGGCATCTTCGCCGTCCAGCCTGCTTCAGACGGCACGTCTTATCAGGAATACGTGCTCACGACCAAAGGCGAAGCGCTGTTCCCGGTGGTGGTGGCGCTGCGCCAGTGGGGCGAGCGCCAGCTGTTCGGCAAGGGGGAGCCCCATTCGCTGTTGATCGAGAGCGAAACAGGCAAGCCGGTGGCTGTCATGTTGCCACGCGATCATGCCGGCCATGTGCTCAAGCCGGCTGGTGCCCGGGTGAAGAAAATCACCGACAAGTGAACAAACCTCGCCATTCTGTCGCCCTTTAAAAATGCCACAATGCGTGGCGGGATATCGGGTACAATTTCTTGAACGATCGTGCTTTTTTCGGGCGTGGTCATAAGAATACGGAGACAGCATGGATTTGAACTACACGGCGGCGGATCTGGCGTTCCGCGACGCGGCGCGCGCTTTCCTCGACGCTAACCTGCCGGGCGATCTGCAGAAGAAGGTCCGCAACCATCTGCGCCTGAGCCGCCAGGATTATGTGCGCTGGCATCAGATCGTCGCGAAGCAGGGCTGGGCCGCGCCGGCCTGGCCGGTCGAGCACGGCGGTCCGGGCTGGAGCGCCACACAGCGCCATATCTGGGAAGAAGAGTGCGCCCGCGCCGGCACGCCGCCGATCCTGCCGTTCGGCGTCAACATGGTGGCGCCGGTCATCATGGCCTTCGGTAACGAGGCGCAGAAGGCCCACTATCTGCCGCGCATCCTCAGCTGCGAGGATTGGTGGTGCCAGGGTTACTCCGAACCGGGCTCGGGCTCCGACCTGGCCTCGCTCAAGACCACCGCCGAACGCGTCGGCGACCATTACATCGTCAACGGCCAGAAGACCTGGACCACGCTGGCCCAGCACGCCGACATGATCTTCTGCCTGGTCCGCACCGACACCACCGTGCGCAAGCAGGAGGGCATCTCCTTCCTGTTGATCGACATGAAGACGCCGGGCATCACCGTGCGCCCCATCATCATGCTGGATGAGGACCACGAGGTGAACGAGGTCTTCTTCGACAACGTCAAGGTGCCGGTGCAGAACCTGATCGGCAAGGAGAACAAGGGCTGGACCTACGCCAAGTACCTGCTGGGCCACGAGCGCACCGGCATCGCGGCCGTGGGCCGTTCCAAGCGCGAGCTGCTGTTCCTGAAGAAGATCGCCTCCGAACACTACAAGCACGGCAAGCCGCTGCTGCAGGATCCGGTCTACGCGGCCAAGGTGGCCAGCCTGGAGATCGAACTGATGGCGCTGGAGACCACGGTGCTGCGCGTGATCACGCGCGAGTCGCACGCGCCCGGCCCGGAGGCCTCGCTGCTGAAGGTGCGCGGCTCGGAGATCCAGCAACTGCTCACCGAACTGATGGTCGAGGCGCTGGGCCCGGACGCGCTGCCGTTCGACACCGACTACCTCGAAGGCAAGGCCGACCACGCGGTGACCGGCGACGACGCCGCCGCGCCGCTGGCCGGCTACTACTTCAATTTCCGCAAGACGTCGATCTACGGCGGCTCAAACGAGATTCAGAAAAACATCATCACCCAGATGATCCTGGGACTGTGAGGGGCAGCGATGGATTTTAATTTGAAAGAAGAACAGCAGCAGTTCGCCGACGCCCTGCGCCGCTGGATCGACAAGGACTACGGCTTCGACGTGCGCCATCGCATCGTCCACTCGCACAGCGGCGTCTCGGACGTGGCCTGGAACACGCTGGTGGAGCTGGGCATGACGGCGCTGCCGGTGCCCGAGGAGCAGGGCGGCTTCAACGGCAGCGCGGTCGACCTGTGGGTGGTGATGCAGGAGATCGGCCGCGGCCTGGTGGTCGAGCCGTATTTCGCCACCGTGTGGGGCGCGCAGTTCCTCAAGCTGGCCGGCAACCAGCACCGCCTGCTGGAGGAAGTGGCCAGCGGCGAACTGAAGCTGGCCTGCGCGCTGGGCGAGAAGCATGCGCGCCATGAGCTGTCGGACGTCAAGACCATCGCCAGCATCAACGGCGAGGGCTACCGCATCGACGGCACCAAGACCGTGGTGATCCACGGCGCCCAGGCCGGCGCGCTGATCGTGTCGGCCCGCAGCGCCGGCGCCCAGCGCGACACCAACGGCATCAGCCTGTTCGTGGTGCCGGCCCACACGCCGGGCGTGACCGTGCGCGACTACCGCACCATCGACGGCCAGCACGCCGCCACCGTGCAGTTCAGCCATGTGGCGGTGCCGGCCTCGGCGCTGCTGGGCAAGCTGGGCGGCGGCTGGGACATGCTCGACGAGGCGGCCGACTACGGCGCCAGCCTGCTGTGCGCGGAGGCGGTGGGCGCGATGGACGCGCTGTTCGCCGCCACGCTGGACTACCTGAAGACGCGCAAGCAGTTCGGCGCGCCGATCGGCGGCTTCCAGGCGCTGCAGCACCGCATGGCCGACATGTACATCCACCTGGAGCAGGCCCGCTCGATGGCGATGCTGGCCGCGGCCCGCATGTCCTGCGGCGACGCCGAGGAGCGCCGGCGCGTGGTGTCGGCGGCCAAGGTGCGGGTGGGGCAGGCGTCCAAGTTCATCGGCCAGCAGGCGGTGCAGCTGCACGGCGGCATGGGCGTGACCGACGAGCTGCCGGCCGCGCACCACTTCAAGCGCATGGCCATGATCGAGCTGACCCTGGGCGACGTCGACCACCACCTGGAGCGGTTCATCGCCCAGCGCGGCTTCCAGCAGCACAGCTGATGCGCAGCTTCGCCAACCTGGCGGCCATGAAGGCCGAGATCGGCAACGAGGTGGCGGTGTCGGACTGGGTGGAGATCACCCAGGCCCGCATCGACCTGTTCGCCGACGCCACCGGCGACCACCAGTGGATCCACACCGACGCCGAGCGGGCCGCGCGCGAGTCGCCGTACGGCGCGACGGTGGCGCACGGCTTCCTGACGCTGGCGCTGCTGCCGGCGCTGCTGGTGAACGCGCTGCACATGGTGGACATGACGATGGGCCTGAACTACGGCCTGAACAAGGTGCGCTTTCCGGCCCCGGTGCCGGTCGGCAGCCGGGTGCGGGCGCGGCTGGCCATTGTCGCCATCGACGACATCGCCGGCGGCGCGCAAATCCTGTGGGGCGTGGTGATCGAGCGGGAGGGCGGCGACAAGCCGGTGTGCGTCGCCGAGTTCGTGATGCGGCGCTACTGAGTGCGCGTCAGGCCGCGCTGCCGCCGATCTCGGCCTGGTAGTAGCGGTTGCGGCCGTCCTGCTTGGCGCGGTACAGCTGGCTGTCGGCCATGCGGACCAGGGCGTTGCTGTCGACGCTGTCGAGCGGCGGCAGCGCCGTGCACACGCCCAGGCTGACCGACACGTACGGCACGGTCGGCGCGGCCGCGTGCGGGATGGCCAGGGCGCGCACTTCTTCCAGGATGCGGCGCGCCACCACCTCGGCGCCCGGCGCCGGCTCCTGCGGCAGCAGCAGGATGAATTCCTCGCCGCCGTAGCGGGCCAGCAGGTCCTGCGGCCGCGAGGCGCAGCGCGCCATCGCCAGGCTCACCTGCTGCAGGCACAGGTCGCCGGCCTGGTGGCCGTAGTGATCGTTGTAGAGCTTGAAGTGGTCGATGTCGATCATGATCACCGACAGCGGCAGGCCGGCGCGCGCGCAGCGCCGCCATTCGGCGTCGAGGGCGTCGTTGAAGCTGCGGCGGTTGGCCACGCCGGTCAGGCCGTCGGTCATGCTCAGTTCCCGCATGGCGTCGGCCTGGCGCTTGATGGTCAGCTGGCTGCGCACGCGCGCGCGCACCACGGCCACGTTGAACGGCTTGCTGATGAAGTCGACCGCGCCGGCTTCCAGCGCGCGGGTCTCGTCCTCCGGCTGGTTGAGCGCGGTGACGAAGATGACCGGAATGTCCTGCAGCCGGGGCGAGTTGCGCAGCGCGGCGCACACCGCGTAACCGTCCATGCCGGGCATGACGGCGTCCAGCAGGATCAGGTCCGGCTGCTGTTCCAGCGCCAGCTCGAGCGCCTTTTCACCGCTCAGCGCGAACAGCACCTCGTGCTCGTCGCGCAGCGCGTGGTGCAGGATCTGGATGTTTTCCATGGCGTCGTCAACCACGAGTATCCGTCCGTTCCTGGCCAGGTCGGTCCAACTCATGCACTATCCTTTCGATACAACATATCCGCCACGATGGCTTGCGCCGCGGTGAAATCGAGCGTCTCGACCGCCTCCGCCAGCGCCCTCCATCCGCTGGCGTGCTCCAGCGCCGGGCGCAGCTGGCGCAGCACGTCCATGGCTTTCAAGTTGTTATTCTGAAGCAAACTATGTAACTCCGCCAGCTTTTGCGGCAAGTCGTGCGCGATCGGGTTGCCTTGGGGAAGCGAGTTTGTCGAGACTGGCAACTGGCGGGCGTCGGCGGCCAGGCGTTGCAGGGCCCGGTCCAGCGCAGTCAGCGCGGCATCGAGCGCGGCCGGGTCGGGGTGGTCGCGGTGCAGGATGGCTTCGGCTTCGGCGGTCAGGCCGGCAACCTGCGTCGCGCCGAGGTTGGCGGCCACGCCGCGCAGGCGGTGCAGGCTTTGCGCTGCCTGGGGGCGCTGGCCGGCCGCCAGTTGCGCCCGGACCTCGGTCACGGTGCCGCCCTGCGTCTGGTCGAAGCGCTTGAACAGCGCCACCAGGGCGTCGCTGTTGCCGCCCAGCCGGGCTAGCGCGGCCTTTGTGTCGACTCCGGCCAGCGCAAGCAGGCTGGCCGGTGCGGCCACCTGTGCGGTGGAGGGGGACGGGGCGGGGGCCGCCGCCGGGCGCGGCGCCAGCCGGGTCAGCACGGCGATCATTTCCGCCACGTCGATCGGCTTGGCCACGTGGGCGTTCATGCCGGCCTGGTCGGCGCGGCGGCGGTCGTCCTGCATCACGTTGGCGGTCATGGCAACGATGGGCAGGCGCGCCAGCGGGCCGCCGGCGGCGCGGATCGCGGCCGTGGCGTCGTAGCCGTTGAGGACCGGCATCTGCACATCCATCAGCACCAGGTCGCAACGCTGCGGGTCGGCGCGCAACAGGTCGACCGCCAGCTGGCCGTTGGCCACCGTCTCGACCGTGGCGCCGGCGTGCAGCAGCATCAGTTGCGCCACCTCCTGGTTGATCTCGTTGTCCTCGACCAGCAGGATGCGCATGCCGTTCAACTGTCCGTCCAGCTGGCCGTGCGGGGCGGACGGCGCCGTGCCGGGACCGCCGCTGAACAGGCCGGCCACCCGCGCCAGCAGGCGCGCCGGCAGCACCGGCTTGGACAGCACGCCGGCC